>JAFOIT010000137.1 GCA_017420585.1 Solobacterium sp. | reverse complement strand
GTGCTTCTGCCGAGGCTGTCAGCCGCGTCATTTACATCATCACTCAGTGTTTTCAGTATCGATAATAATCCCATGATCAGTTTCCTTTCTGCCGATGTTCCTGCAGGATGTTATCTCGGCGGGATGATCTCCAGCCAGTAACCGTCCGGGTCCTGGATAAAGTAGATCCCCATGGAGTGATTTTCAAAGCAGATGCATCCCATCTCTTCGTGCAGTTTATGGGCAGCTTCGAAGTCATCCGTGAGGAATGCCAGGTGGAACTCTTCCTCCCCGATGTCATAAGGCTGCGGATGGTCTTTCAGCCAGGTCAGTTCCAGTTCAAAATCACTGGTTTCATTGCCGACATATACAATGATAAACGAGCCGTCATCCGCGGTCTTGCGGCGTTTTTCCTTCAGGCCCAGGGCTTTTTCGTAAAATGCCAGTGAACGGTCCAGATCAGCGACATTGTAGTTTTCATGGATCATCTTGAACTTCATAACTTATCCTCCCTGTTACAGTTCCCAATGGGTTTCATCTGCTGTGTCCAGCAGGATGGTTTCACAATCCTGCATGTACGAAGCGCGGAACCGGTTCACAACAGTTCTGTCTTCCCAGAAGTGCATGGGCAGCACATACCGGGGATGGCAGACTGACAGGAACAGTTCCATGCCCTCGGCATAATTGTCCTCCAGACGGTCATCCAGTACGGCAAAGGCTATGTCAATTGGTATGCCGGCAAGCTTCTGTATTTCCCGCCGGAATACGGTTTCCTGCTCCGCCAGCCACTCCGGATCCTCGCCGGGCCAGTCCCACCAGTGCAGGTCACCGGCGTGGTACAGGGTGCCGCCGGCCGTCACAACGAGGTATGCGACACCCTCATCGGTTGACAGCAGGGTCTGCACCGTGCCGAGTCCCTCCACCTGGTACGTTTCATCCGCGTCCATGTACCGGACAGCAGCGTCCTTCGGCACCGCCGCGTGTCCTTTGATATCAAATGCCAGGATGTATTTCGTCTGCGCATGGCTCTTTGCCAGCGAGAAGATCACCGGATTGAAATGATCGGCATGTACATGGCTGGCAAAAACATACAGCGGCTTCTCCGGCGGGATCCGGTGCAGAAATGAGAGGTCACCGCGGTAATAGTCAAACAGCAGCGCGACATCATCCATCTCGGCAAAGAACCCGCTGTGTCCCAGATACTCAATTCTCATAAGTCAATCATACTTCTCCATTGCCGGTTTCGGCCACCACGCGGCACGGCAGTCCGGACACGCCGGCATAGTTCATCGGATATGTGTGCATGATGCAATGCCCGGGCACCGCCTGCAGATTGCAGAGATTCTCAACGACAAACACGCCCCGGTCAGCGCAGTACTGATCCGCCGGTGTGTGTTCCCGGCCGCGGCGTATGCCGGCACAGTCCACGCCGATGATGGAGATTTTCCTGTCCAGCAGGGCATCGATCAGTTCATGGGACAGCTGCGGGTGCCCGGCGAAGTACGGCCGGCTGCCGTAGTCCTCCCGCTCAATAAAACCGGTATAAAAGGCAACGAACATATCCGGCCCGACCGCATCCATGTCCATATCACTGATCTCTATGTCCCTGCCCTGCACATGGGAGACATCAAAGACAACCGCTTCCCGTTCCGTATATTCCAGCGGAAATTCCTTGTCCATGATGTCAAAATGCGTGCCGAGATGCCCGGCCAGGGCTTTCTTTTCATTTCCCTGCGCTGCGGCAGCCATCGCCGGCGTAATTTTCAAAGTAACGTCAATCAGCATGTTTCCCACCCCCGCAGTTTATCTGTTCCGGCTCCAGCCAGAGCACATCATAGTCCTTGAGCAGTTCTGCCGCTTTCCGGCAGTCATCGGTGAAGCCGAGCATATACCCGCCGCCCCCGGCCCCGAGAATCTTGACCCCGAAGTTAAAATCATTCCCGCCCCGGAACAGGGCTGCTGTATGATCAGGTATCATCGGCCGGAAAAAACGCAGCTGGCCGGCGGAGAGATGCCGGAGGGCGGTGAAGAATGCGTCATGATCACCCTGTACAAAGGTATTGATGCAGGCACTGACCCACGGCAAATAATCATCCCGGAAACCGGCAGCGAAAGCCGGATCCTCCAGCTGTTTTTTGAAGTATTCCACCAGCGGCTTTGTTTTTCGTTCCTTTTTTGTGTCAATCAGGCAGATCCGGATACCGCGGTTCAGGATGTCATCATCCAGCAGTTCCACCCGGTCAGCGCTGATCCGGAACGGCCGCCCCAGCCAGCACAGCAGCGGATCAATGCCGGAACTGCTGCCATGGAAAAAACTTTCCATCCGGCCGAACAGTTCTTTCAGCTGCACAGGATCCTGCAGATGTGCTTTGCCGTAACGGTCATACACAGCTGCGGCAACCGTTCCCGAACTGCCCAGGCCATAGCCCGGCGGCACATCTGATGCCAGTACCCAGCCGGCCCGCAGACCTTCCGCGAAGGCATCCGTATCAATCGTTTCGGCAAACGCGCCGTTCTCCTGCAGGAAAGCGCAGAAACGTAATAATTCCCGGGCAGAAAAGCTCTGCTGCTCATCCATGTTGTCCGCGGCCTGCACCCAGCGGGCGGAAAAACGCCGGAACGGCACCAGCAGAGCCGTCGCATCAAAAATCATCGAATATTCACCAAACAATATGATCTTGCTGCAGTACTGATCTTTCATATACGTATTTATCGTTCTGATCCAATTATACAGAAAACAGGATCAAAATGATCCTGTCTGCCTGTGTCTTAATACAGTCCGGCACCCGTTCAGGGCAGCCAGCCGGCATTACCCGAACAGCTTCTTCGCCGCCTGTTCCAGTTCCATCCTCTCCTGTGTATCATCGTAGCAGCTCTCCCGGTCATCGATGCCCCTGACGACATCGAGCGCAAACAGCCCGTCGTGATTGCAGCAGAACAGGATCTGCTTTACACCCCGTATCTTGAACCAGGCCTGCGCTTCCCCTTCCGGATACAGCTTTGTCATCTGCAGACCGTCCGGCGAAAGCGCTGCGATGAATGTAATGTAATGATTCCTGGTCATTTCGTGGGCAATTCTGACCCAGTATTCATCCTCGACTCGTTCAACAAAAATCATATGCTGCTCATCTGTCGGTTCTGGCTCCAGCGGGCTTAGTTGTATGCCGTGGCAGGTAATAACCGCCTCACCCATGCTGTGGATCACATTCCCGCAGACCGGGCAGATGTAGAACTTTGAACGCATCATATTCGCGGATACATTGGCATTGTGCACGGTATTGCCGGAAATCAGTTCCGTGACTGAAACATGAAACACCCCGGCGATGGGTTCCAGCAGGGTAATATCCGGATAGCCCCTGCCGGTTTCCCACTTTGACACCGTCTTGTCGCTGAGCCCCAGCTTCTCCGCCAGCTGCAGCTGGGTCAGGTTGTTCTTTTCCCGCAGTTCCCGGATCACTGCCCCGGTGACATACTGATTCATTGTCCTGCTTACCTCCTGTGCCGCAATTGTAAACCGCCCGGTATGATTTCACTACCTGCGGAGCGTAGAGTTATATCAATGCATCCGTATGATCTGCCGGTATCCCCGGTTGATGATGGATACAAAAGCGATGGAAGATACTCCTGCGGCCAGCATCAGCAGCATCCCTACCCCGCCGGCCGCAAAGACATACGGATTATCCGTCAGGACCGCACAGACCATCATCGGGATTACTGATGTCATAAGCAGGACAATACCGGTCAGGATGCCCAGCAGGTGAGTGTGTTCATAGTTCCTTTTGCTCACTTCTGCGATGCTTTTCACCCCGTAATCGAGTTCCCGGTCCGGCTGACGGAAATACCTGTAGCGGGACATCTGCCGGACAGCCGGGATAACAGCCACGGCCGCAGCCGTCAGGATCATCACCTGGATGATCACCCCCAGCATGCCGCGCCTGAAGTCATCCGTGACCGTCAGGAAAATGCCGGCGGCCGGTGAGATGAAGAAAAGGACAATGCCGATGACGATCTTCTCCGCGAACCGCCGCTGATCCTGAAAATACGCCTGCACTTCCCCGAGGGATACGCGCTTCGTGCTGTCTGCCGGCGTCACAGGAAGTCCCGGATTTCCATCCAGGGCAGAGAGATCATATATATATCTTTCAGCAGGAAATCTGCCGGTACTTCAAAGAATTCCGACATTGCCAGGATCCGGCCGAGGTCCGGCATGGCCTGGGACATCTCCCACTTTGATACAGCCTGCCGGCTGACCCCGAGCCGGTCTCCGAGCTGTTCCTGTGACAGACCGCTTCTTTTGCGCAGTTCCGTTATCTTTTCCCCTAAGATCATTTCTCATCCTCCCTGCAGATCAAGTGATTCCATAAATGACAAGATGCCGGCAGCTACTTCGGCAGGCCGTTCCGCATGAACATAGTGCCCGCAGTCCAGATAGATGACAGTACCATTCGACAGGCCGGATATGTATTCCGTATGAATCCGGATCCAGTCAGACGGTTCCATAACCTGTTCCATGACCCGGCCGTCGGACACGAAGAACAGCGTGGGCACATCCGGGACAGGACTGCTGCAGTATTCCTGCAGATCAGCCAGCTGGCGGGCGGTCATGATGGTTTCCCGCTGGAAGGCAGCGCCGGAACCCCGGCAGTACATATCATATGCAATGGCCCGGTACTGTTCCTTCTCTGCTTCCGTCAGGACATCGGATGATAAAGCCGGCAGCAGTTTGTCCGGGTTCATCAGCAGCCGGATCAGGCCCGCGTCATACATGAAAAAATCATATACAGCCATGGCAGCGACCGCCTCATCCATGTCCTGTGCCTCCCATGCGGCCGGATCCTGCGGAACCCGGTATGCCGTGTATTGGGCGGGAACACTGCTGTCCAGCCCGATGATCCCCTCCACCTCATCAGGATAATGCTCTGCCCACCAGAGGGCCTCAATCCCGCCGGCGGAGTGAGCCGCGAGTATGTACGGACCGGTGATATCAAGTCTGAAAAGGGCCTCCCTGGCCTCATCCACGACGATGTCGACTGCCCGCTCACCGGCGCATTCATCACTGTAACCATACCCGAACTTCTCGATCACGACAATTCTGCAGTAATCCGTCAGCCGGCTGTAAAGCGGCTTGAAATCAAAGACCGGTGACGGTGTGCCGTAACCTGCCAGAAATACCAGTGTCCGCGCACCGCTGCCGGCTGTATATACATTCATGTGCTGCCCGCCGACTTCCACGTACTGCCCGGCAATATGGCTGATGGCTGCCCGCTCATCCCGCAGTCTGGCCTGGTGATAACTGCAGAAGCCGGCAAGGAATATGCCTGCGCCCATGACCAGGATGAGGAACAGCCTGCTGATTGTTTTAAGTAATTTGATGCTTCTGTCTTTCATATCCGGTATGACCTTTCATCTGCTGCCATAACGGTATATGGAAAAGCGGCCGGATTCCACCAGCCGCGGCTTGCAGTCTGTCAACCCCCGGTTGAACCTGTGCTGTCACAGAAGAACTCCCGGCGGGTACCTTCATCACAGTTCCAGTTTCATGAAGACATCTGCATAACTGTTGTCATTATACCTGTCAATGGGGACAAAGCCCGTTTTCTCATACAGCCTTAACGCATCATGATATGAGGAGATGGAATCGAGCACAATGCTTTTGTATCCGCGCTTTCCGGCGTACTCGATAACTGTGTTCATCATCTGCCTGCCCAGACCCCGGCCCCGCAGCTCAGTCGCCAGGTACATGGCCTTGAGTTCGGCAGTTTCGCTGTCTGCATGTTTCAGGCCGACTGTTCCGGCAACCGCGTCATCGGCGAGCAGGCACCAGAACGCCTCAAAGGACGCATTGATATCATTGTAATACGCATGTCTTCCGGCAGGTTCAAATGTCTTGCCGAGTTCCGCAAAACACTGTGCCGTAAAGTCGAAGACTCCCTGTTTATACGCTGTTTCATACGGAACCAGCCTGATGTTTATCATTCCTGTATTGACTGTCATTTTCATTTGTCTGCCTGTTTACAGTATGCGTTTGCCTGCCGGCAGGACCTGTCAAAGTCCGCCATGCATGCCCCTTACGTCAGATGCCAGGTATTGAACTCCTTATAAACTGCTTCGAGATAGGAGATATGCTCCTTCATATAGAAATACGCGAATTCTTCGTTGCCGTCCCGGATGGCCTCAAAAATCTTTCTGTGCTGTTTATTCAGTTCCTGCGCGATTGCATTCTGGTTTTCCGGAAGTTTATAGGCCAT
>JAFOIT010000136.1 GCA_017420585.1 Solobacterium sp. | reverse complement strand
TACCGGGGTCGGTTCCGGGGACGGCGTCGGTGTCGGTTCCGGCGTCGGGGTAGGTTCGACAGTCGGTTCCGGGGTCGGGGTCGGCGTTGGCGTCGGTTTGGCCGGGGCAAACGGATCACCGTTGTTGCTGAGGGCCAGGTATCCCAGCCCGCCCAGGATCATCAGGGCCAGGACCGCAATAATAATCAGTTTTGTGCGAAAACTTTTATCCATATTCATCACCAGTAATGATTATATCATTGTGTTTCATTTTTTCCTGATTGGATTCAGTACAGAATCACTTTTTGTTCAGATAATCTTCAGACAGACCTGTTATTCTCTGACTGTATCCGGAAAAAGGAGGATAAAACGATGAAAAAGAAAAATATGATGACCGGTGCTGCGCTGGCACTGGCTCTGGCCCTGGCAGGATGCTCTGCCGATACAGCCGCAGCTTCCCCGGCCGCCGAAAGCAGCACCCCGGCCTCGGCGGTCCAGACGGCCCAGGCTGTACTGAACAGCACGGAAACCATGGTAACGGATGTCAGCATGACTTCCGGCGGCGCCATTGACACAGCCGATCTCTTCACGGAACGGGACCTGACCCAGACCGCGGATGTATCCGAGGCGGTCTATTACACCGTGCAGGACGGGGAGAACATCACCATTACGGCAGAGGGGGTTTATGTCCTGTCCGGCACTGCCGAAAACATGACCGTTATCATCAGCGCGGGTGACAGTGACAAGGTGCAGCTGGTGCTCAACGGCGTCAGCATCACCAACGACAGCACGCCCTGCATCTATGTGGAGAATGCTGACAAAGTCTTCGTTACCACCAGCAGTTCCGACAATACCCTTACCGTAACCGGGGCTTTCGCGGAAGACAGTGAACTCGATGCGGACGCAGTTATTACTTCCAAAGATGACATCGTCTTCAACGGGGTCGGTGTCCTGAACATCAGTTCATCTGAAGACGGCATCGACGGGAAGGATGACATCAAGTTCACCGGCGGAACTTTGAATATCAGCTGCCAGGACGATGCCATTGAGGCCAACGATTCCTTCGCTGCCGCTGACGGAAAACTGACAATCAACGCAGCGGATGACGGCATCCACGCTGAAAATGAAGACGACAACACCAAGGGATCTGTATATTTCTGCGGCGGCACCTATGACATCACAGCCGGTGATGACGCAGTCCATGGTGAGACAATTGTGCAGATTGACGGCGGTACCTTTACGATCACAGGGGCCGAAGGCCTGGAAGGCACCTGGGTGCAGGTCAATGACGGCGACATTACCATTAATGCGTCAGATGACGGCATCAACGCGGCCAACAAGTCCTCCGCCTATACGACCGCAGCAGAGATCAACGGCGGAACGATTACCATTACCATGGGCGCCGGCGACACAGACGCCATTGATTCCAACGGCAATCTGATCATTACCGGCGGAACCATTGATATTACGGCCCAGTCCCCGTTCGACTATGACGGCCAGATCCAGTTCACCGGCGGCACGGTCACCGTCAACGGACAGCAGGTCACCACCATTGCAAACCAGATGATGGGCGGCATGCCGGGCCAGATGCCGCAGGATGGACAGGCTCCGCAGGATGGTCCCCAGGGACAGCGCCCGCAGGGCGGGCCGATGGGCGGCGGTATGCCGGGTGGGCAGATGCACCCGTAAACAGACAAAGGACGATTCCTGACGAATCGTCCTTTTTGTTTGCTCTGCTGTACAGTTATTCGGTTTCTTCTTCCTGCTTGGAAGTATAGTAGCGGCTGTTATAGCCATAGGAGTGATAGCCGTAGCTGCCCGAGCCGCCGCGGCCGCCGTTGAGGATAAAGCCGCCGATTTCCACCCCGGCTGCGGAGAGTTCCTGGATGCCGTTGACAACCACGCTCTTCTTCGCGTAGTCACACATGATGACATACAGGGCTTCGTCTACATATTTGGAAACCAGCATCGCGTCCACCAGCATGGCTGACGGCGGGGTATCCAGGATAATGACATCGGCAATCTGCTTCAGGCCGTCAATCAGTTTCCCCATGTTCTTCCCGCTCAGCAGTTCCGGACGGACTTTTTCATCTCCCCGGGAACCGAACAGAACGACCAGGTCCATGCCGTAGTCTTCATAGGAAACTGCCGCGTCGCTGAGCTTTGCCTTCCGGGTCAGTACATCCGCAATCCCCGGCTGGTCTTCCGGAACCCGGAAGATTTCCTGCAGGGACGGGTTGCGCAGGTCGCAGTCGATCAGTACGACTTTCTTGTTTTTGCCGGACATGGATATCGCCAGGTTGGCCGCGATGGTGGTCTTGCCTTCACCCGGCACGGAACTGGTCACCATGATGACCTTGTGGCCGTTTTCCTCCAGCCGGCGCAGCACCCGGGTGCGGATCAGCCGCAGGGCTTCCAGATAATTCTCCTGGACATTGTGTTCCATGATGTTGATGCTGGAGGCTGTGTTCTTTCTCTTTTTCTTCCGGTATACCGGCAGGGTGCCGAGGTATTCAACGTTGCTGAGGCTGCGGATATCACGGCTGGAACGGACCGTCCGGAACATCAGCATATACGCCGCTGAAATCAGCAGGCCGAGGGCCAGCCCCAGAAGGCTGCCCTTCAGGACCGTACTGCGCACGGCAACGGCCCGGCCGCTGTCCTTGGGAATGCCGCTGTCATCAACGATTTCCATGTGGGTGGCGCCGACAACATACTCCGCTACCCGCGGGTAGTTATTAATGACGGACAGCAGTTCGTTATAAGCCGTTTCCGGATTGCCGGTGGAGACGCTGATCGTCAGCAGGTTGGTGCCTTCGATATTGGTAACCTTGATCGTTCCCGGCAGGGATTTGACCCCCATGTCAGCCATAATGACATCTTTCAGCACACCGCTGGTCAGTATGTACGGGAACACGGTGCCGAGCTGCTGGGCGGACTTGGCATCTGCCCCGCTGCTTTCATCACCGGCATAGACCGCAACCGTGGCCTCAGCCTTGTACACCGGCACATAGGAATTCCGCACCCGCAGCCAGCTGGCTACCCCGCAGGCCACTGTCAGAACCAGGACAATGATCCAGGTTCTCTTCAGGGCATGCAGAAAACTGTCAATGAACTGCGTTATATCCATTTTTTCCAGTTCGGTGTTCGCTGTACTCATTCCTGCTCCTCAGTAAATGTCTGTTCCGCGGTATCTTCATCAGTTTCTTCAGCAGTATCGGCCGCAGGCGGTTCTTCCGTGGCTGCCGGAGCCGGTGTCTTCCGTTCGGCATAGTGGCCGTATTTGCCGTACTTCCCATATTTGCCGTACCGGCCATAGCGGCCGTAGTTGCCGTAGCCATAGTGGGATCCGGCTGTCAGGCGGTCCGTGCCCGGCAGCACCATTACATCATTCAGGATGCATCCGGACATGTGGGCCCGGCACTTCTTCAGTTCATCAATGGCATCGTTGATATCAGCAGAAAGCATGCGGTTGTACTGCACGACGAGAATGCTGATGTCGGCACAGTTGGCAATCGCTTCCGCATCCGCCATCAGTGACATCGGCGGTGTATCCAGGATGATATAGTCGTATGAATCACGCAGCTTTGCCATCAGTCTCGCAAAGGCCCCGCCTTTGAGATACTCCGTGGAATCCTTTGTCCCCCGGCCGCACAGAATCATCGGCAGGCGGGTGTTCTCATCTCGATAGAGATTATCGTTTGTCAGTTCTGTTTCCTCACTCAGCAGATCCGTCAGTTCCCTTCCCTTTTCCACCGTAATACCGAAAATCTTCGCCTGAGACGGACGGCGCATGTCACAGTCGACCAAC
>JAFOIT010000135.1 GCA_017420585.1 Solobacterium sp. | reverse complement strand
TGGGCGATGACTTCATCAGCCCCGACGCCGGCGCTTTCCGCAATGACCTGCATGAATCTGCCCGGTTCTGTCTGCTGGGCAAATACCGGTTCCATGTCATCCTGGACATTGTAGGCAAGACCTTCATTGGCGCTGCGGTTCATATGGATGGCGAGGTTCGGAATCATGACCAGGTCACGGTCAACGTTGACAAGATGCGATGTCAGTTGGCCGTCTTTTTCGGTGACGATGCGCCCGGCAACGGAGAGGGGACGGTCAAACCATGGCGCGCACAGCATCCCGCCGTACTTTTCCACGTTGAGCAGGGTATAGTTTTCCTTGACTGTTTCAGCATTCTCCTTAACCTTGAAGGCAGGGGAATCACTGTGGCTGGCCGCGATCATGAAGCCGGCCGGTTTGCCTTCCGGCAGCCGGAAAGCAATGATGGACGAGCCGTTTCTGGTGATGAAATACTTTCCGCCGGCCTGCAGTTCCCAGCGGCATCCTTCCCGCAGTTCTGCATACGCTGCCGCGAGAAGCCGGCGGCGCACTTCGGCCACTGCATGAAAGCAGGTCGGTGCCGCGGCCAGGAAATCGAGCAGCTTTTCATTAACTTGTTCGGACATGAAATACTCCTTTTTCTTATAAAGCGATTATAGCATTTTCGCGTAATTTTGTTCTTGCAATCGGGGACGGGGTGTATTATACTAACAAAGCGTTAAGCACATGACTCCTTAGCTCAGTTGGTAGAGCAACTGACTCTTAATCAGTGGGTCTAGGGTTCGAGTCCCTAAGGAGTCACCATTGATCAGACAGTCCCTGTACAGGGACTTTTTTTTCTGTCTGTGGCAGAATCGGGCAGTGTCTTCATGACATGTTATACTGATAAGGAAGAAAGGTGCAAAAGTACAGATGCCGGCGGACAAACATACCGATCAGCACCGTCCTGAAAGCCTCAGTTCGGTTTATCCTCCGAAAAAGCAGATGTTCCTGGGCCGTCTGCTCAGTGATATCTTCCTGCTGGTTTTCTGTGCCGTATGGTTTTCCTGGTTTATACCAACGGCCGCAGGTATATTTGCCGAAGTGAATGAAGCAGCCGGCAGTTTTGTGCACGTGTGCTTCGCGGCTGCCGTCAGCGGGCTCAGCGTTTTCTTCCTGATCCTGGTCGGCCGGGATATCAGGCGGGTATACAGAATCATCAGGAACATGGAATGATCAGCCGGTGAAGGCCGTAAAACGGTCTTTTTTCATCTGTATATTACTAAAATGACATGAAATGACAGGCTGCCGGTAAATACAGTTGGTAAATGAAAAGCGCTTTATGGTATAAAGAAATTAGCAAATACTTTTCACGTACGCTGACGCTGCGAGTGCAGCATATATATTTTCATAAAGAAGATGCATATGAAGAAAGAAAAAATGAGAACAGTCCGTAGATTCCCGCTGTTCATCGGCGTGATTATGGCCATGGCACTGTTTAGCGTGGTCCCGGCGAGCGCGCAGGAAGATGGTCAGGAAGGGCAGCCCACAGAAACCGTGGCAGAACCCGGAACAGAACCCGCGGCAGCACCGCAGGAATCTTTGCCGTCGGAGCCGGAACCGCCGCAGGAATACGTTCCTGAGGAAGCTCCCGCACCCGAAGCCGTTCCTGAAGAGGCTGTTGTTACAGTGCCGGCGGTAACGGAGGAAGCGCCTGCCATGGCCCTGACGGCTGCCGCAGTGGAAGACAATGCCGGTGAGAAAGCCGCAGAAAATACCGGTGAAAACACTGAACAAAGTACCGGGGAGAACGCCACAGAAAATACCGGAAAAAACACCGGGGAGAACGCTGGGGAAAACATCGGAGAAAACACTGGAGAAGATTCAATTACGATCATGATCGGGGATACTTCATTCAGTCCGGATGAAGAGGCAGCCCAGTGGTCGGATGACAAAGGCTGGAAGAATGTGCCCGGGCAGTATGTGGCCATGGTTGACTATGACGGCAGCGGTGCGTCAGTATCCGCTTCCGGTGATGTCCTGACCCTGGCTGTAGCCGGCGTAAACCGGATCGGAACACTGCAGGGAGACTGCTCTTTCCGGATCGTGGGCAGCGGTATTGTTCTGATTGATAATATTGATATCACAGACGGAAATACGATAACCCTGCATCCTAATACCGCCGTTTATGATGAAGGGAGCGCGGCCGTTTTCTATTATCAGAAGGAAGACGGTAGTTATCATCTCATCAACGGCGGCATCACGGGGATTCTGGATGAAAGCTGCGCAGTGGATAATGTCCGGCTGACTATCCCTTCAGGGTCTTCCCTCATGATCAGTGCCCGGGCATACCGCAAGGAGACCTGGTATCCGGAGGATGGGACAGAGCCTGTCACGGATGTCACAGAGTATACATCCCCCATGCCCGATAGTGCCATGGTGCCGGAGCATATGGGCGGTACGGTCAGCATAGAGGGATATGAGGGCAGGCTGGTCCTCGGGGAAAGTGCTTCCCTCACGGTTGACAGCGGTGCTTCTGTCCAGATTAAGACAATCCTGGACGGTTATCAGGCTGTCAAAGGAGAACTGGTCTTAAAGGGTGCCATGGAAGTCAACGGTGAAGTGACAGGTGGGCGTATTGATGTCAATGACGGCGGTTCCCTCGGCGGGGCCGGAACGGTAAGCGCGGCTGAAGTCATTCTGGAGCCGGCCGGGAATCTGGAAAAGAGTCTTCTTCTGGAGGACAGTTCCCTGACCGTCAACGGTACCGACGATAAGCGGCATGTGTCCGCAAGCATTAAAGACAGTGTCATATATGTGAAAGCGAAAGCAGTTTCCTTTGATGAACTGAATGTCTCGGGAGACTCCGTTTTCAGCGCCGGTATCTTCGACGGCGATGGAACGTCTTCCGTGGGCAGCTGTGAAATCGGTGATATCTCGGTAGAAACCGGCAGCAAGCTTGATATTGTCGTCAATGATCATCAGTACATATTTCCTCTGCGGCTGGTGGAAGACAGTTTTGTCAGAATCAACGGGAAAATCAGCGGCGGCGGTGATGTATCCGTACTTGGCGGCGGGGTTGAATACAACGGGACACAGGCGGATAAAGTACCGGCTGTGCCGGGAGGATATGCTGCGCGGGTATATGTTACCGGGGTGGATATCACTTCCACTGCTAATCCGCTGAACATGACGGATGAGGCGGCTCTGGCCCGGGCGAAAGAGGACACAATTCCGGTCGTATATCTTGAAGTCAGGGATTCGCTCGTTTCCCAGAAGATCAATGCCCGTGAATGGCTTGTATCTACTTATATGGAATATTCGGATAAGCCGCTGCCGCGGGATGACAGCCAGGAATATACCTGTGCTTCCATCCTGCAGGCCTATGGGGTCGATACTGAATTGCCGGATAGTCCTGATTTTGCCTACAATATACTGATGCCTGCTGTGGAGGTTATTCACAGTGATCTGAGCCGGCAGCGTTTCTGGCTTGATGATCCCACTGCTTTCTCTACAGATGACGTCATCATGATCCGGATACTGAACTGTACCGGCCAGGGCGGCCAGGGCGGTTCATCATCCACCAGTGTTGAAACGTCCTTCACCGGCAGCGGTACGCTTGGAGGACCGGGATCAGGTTCCATGCAAGCCGGAAACGGCAAAGTCATCTACGGACAGGGAAATGATCCTGACCCTGATGAGCCGACGCCGCAGCCGACCGCGACCCCGGCCCCTACGCCGACCGCGGCCCCGACCGCAAAGCCGACCACGGCCCCGACCGCAAATCCCAACCCTGCTCCGACCGCGGGGCCCGGCACCAACGGCACCGGAAATCGTCCGGGAACAGCAGCTGCAGGAAACGGCACTGCGACACGGCCGGCATACACACCTACTGCCGGGAACGGACAGGCAGGGGAGCAGCCGGCAGGTGTGCTGTATACGGTTTACTTTGAGACCGTTGGCGGCACGAAGATCACCTCCCAGACAGTACATGCCGGCAGGACGGCTGTAAAGCCGCTGGATCCGGAAAAGGAAGGATTCATCTTTGCCGGATGGTACATTGACAGGGAATGCAGTGAAACGTTCGATTTCCTCACCCCCATCAACGCTGATACAACGGTCTACGCGAAATGGGCGGAACCGGCGGAAACCGGAGAAGTTGCAGAGCCGGCAAAGAAAACCGGGCTGCCGTGGCTGTGGATCCTGGCAGCGCTGATCCTTGCCGCAGCTGGTTTCGGCATCATGCAGCTGACAAAGGACGATGACGAGGAAGAATAAACAGCTCGGCATGTAAATAAACAATACAGAATAATACCGGCAGGGGCGGATGACCGCCCCTGTTTTTCCGGTTGTGCCGGCCGTGAATGCATTTTATACTTAATCATTGGAAGAATTCCGGTCACTGTCCGGAGGTGGAATACAATGAAACTGCTGATTATCAATCCCGGGTCAACCTCGACCAAGGTGAGCCTGTATGAAGAAGATACGCTGCTTCTGGAGGAGAGTGTCTTTCATGACGCACCTGAACTGCTGAAATTTCCGAATGTCAATGACCAGGTGCCGTTCCGGCTCGGGGTGATCGCGGAGGTCATGAACCGGCACGGTTTCTGCATGGAGGATATCGATGTGTTTGTCGGCCGCGGCGGCAGTGCCCAGCCCTGCAGGGCCGGGGTCATGCGGAT
>JAFOIT010000134.1 GCA_017420585.1 Solobacterium sp. | reverse complement strand
TATCTTTCAGCAGGTCCAGGCTGCGTGCGATCCGGTAGTCGATCAGGTAATTGAACAGGTTCTGCCCAGTCATGTCCTTGAAGAACCGGCTGCACTCCGAGCGGCTCAGCCCGATGTGCCCGGCGATGGTATCGAGGGTGATTTTTTCCGTGTAACCGGCTTCGATATACTGCAGCAGCTGGACAAAGCGACGGGTCTTCCGGCCATCCTGCGGCAGGACATCCGGTCCTTTTGCCAGCAGCGGTTCTGCCGTCAGGGCAAAGATCCGAACCGCGGCTGCCAGCAGCTCCAGTTCACCGCCTTCGGCCGGCAGGCTGTCCAGATATTTCATGATGCGGATGATTTCTTCTGTTTCCGGCCGCGGCGATTGTAAGAGCAGCGCCTGTCCGGCTGAAATGCCCAGCAGCGGCTTCAGGTATTTCCGGTAGAGTGGGCTGTTCCGGTCCGGGCTGATGACATCCGGGGAAAAAGCCAGGCACATAAGCGCGGCAGGCCCGGTCTCTGCCGGCAGGCAGAACGGTTGTGCACTGTTGAGAAACAGCACATCCCCGGCTGACAGGGTCAGGCGCTGACCGGCCAGCAGGATCACTGCCGGTCCAGCGGCCGCGAAAACGTGAAAAAACGGTTCACACTGCCAGAGGCAGCTCCCGGAAGAATCCGGCATCCGGTTATAGGAAAACGGCAGGTCGGCTGAACTTTTCATGGCAATATTATACCGTATAATGATACTGGAAAGAGAGACGAGGACCATGCTGTATTATCTGCCCAGCTGTAATTTTACGGCCGCCCACAAGGAAACCAGCGCCGTCATCCGGAAATACCTGCGGGAAAAACACAATGTGGAAACCGGGGCGTGCTGCCGGGCGATGAAGAACCGCCTGCAGGCCGGTGATGAAGTCCTGCAGAACTGTCAGAACTGTACCTGGATCATGCAGGAAAACCGGCCGGACATCCCGCAGGAAAGCCTGTATGAATTCCTGCTGGAGGATGAAACATTCCCCTGGCCGGATTATCACGGTGAACGTATTACCGTGCAGGACTGCCTGCGGGCAGCAGAGAAGCCGGCCGAGCGGCAGGCTGTCCGGATTATGCTGGAGCGGATGAACATGGTGCCGGTGGAACTGCCGGAAAACCGTGAAAACACCCGCTTCTGCGGCACCTGGCGGTACGAACCGGTCAGCCCGGCCAACCGGCGGGATGAGCCGCAGCGCTGTGCCTGGGTGGATGCACGCGGCTGGATTACCCCGGTTGAACCGCAGGAAAAGCAGCGGCTCATGCAGGAATGGGTAAAGCAGTATGAAACGGACAGGGTCGCGGTATACTGCAACTCCTGCCTCAAGGGCGTCCTGCTGGGCGGGGCAGATGGTGTGCATGTGCTGGACCTGGCCTTTGCCGGAATGATGAAATAAGAAGAAGATTCTGCGGAATCTTCTTTTTTCTTTTCCCGGAGAAAATATAATAGAAAAAAACAGGTAAACCATCATGTACGAAAAAGTGCTTATACAGCGGCTGCTGGCCGTGATCAGAAAACAGCAGAAGGAAATTGGGACAGAGCTTGTCACCCCAGCCATGGTTGTGGGCGCGGCGCTGACCGTCATCCGGACAGACCTGCCGGCCGGCACCCCGCTGAAGGTCGTAAAGGACCAGGAAAACCTGCGCGGACTGCTGCAGGAACGCATCATCGCGCCGCTGAGCGAACGGTCTGACAACATCCCGGTGCGGTATTTCCGCGATGCGGTAACCGGCATCTACCTGCTGGCCGCCCGGGAAGAGATTGAAGACGAAGAACTGTGCGCCGAGCTGCCGGCGTTCAACATCACCGCTGCCGAACTGCGGCAGGAGGAAAGTGTCACCACGCTTGTGGAACAGCTGCTGGCTGCCCGGCCGGGACTGTGTGACGCGGAGCGGCTGGCCGGATATATCAGCCGGGTAGAGCTGAAGAAAAAACCCCGGACCGAAGCGCCGGAACCGGCGGAGAAAGAACTGGACCTTGCCGCGGTCACAGCGGCAGGCATGAAGCTGCAGACCGCCCTGCAGGAAGAGATCTTCGGACAGAACAAGGCTATCGACGAATTTGTGCAGGGTTATATGCAGTACCTGCTGAACCGCCGCAGCGATCAGAAAAAACGGCCGCAGGTATTCCTGTTTGCCGGCCCGCCGGGAACCGGCAAGAGCAGTCTGGCCAAGGCCGTGCGGGACTATCTGGACATGCCGTTCATGCAGTTTGACATGACCGCGTTTGCCGACCGCCAGGCACCGAATACCCTCATCGGGTTCTCCCAGACATACAAGGATTCCCGCAGCGGTGTGCTGACCGGCTTTGTGCGTTCCCACCCGGAATGCATCCTGCTGTTTGACGAAGTGGAAAAAGCCCACGTCAATGTCAAGAACCTGTTCCTGCAGGTGCTGGAAGACGGGGTGCTGCGGGATGAGTTTTTCGATGAAAATGTCGATTTCAGCCGGACCATCCTGATTTTTACCACCAATGCCGGCCGGACGCTGTATGACACGTCTGAGCGCCAGCTGTCCCTGCTGCCGAAGGAAACGGTGGTCAGCGCCCTGCGCAGGGAACGGACGGACACCGGGGATATCGCCATACCGGCGGCCCTGCTGTCGCGGTTTTCAGCCGGCCGGATCGTCGTTTTCGACCATATGACGGCAGGTGCCCTGCATAAGATGATCACCCGCCGGTGCGAGGCGTTTGCCCGGCAGTTCAGAAAAGATCATGGGATTGAAATCTGTTTTGACCGTCATCTGCCGGCAAGCCTTCTCTATGCCGCCCCGGGCGCGGATGCCCGGGCCCTGGCTGCCGGCACCGACAGTTTTCTCAGCGAACACGTCATGGCCCTGATCCGGAACCTGGCCGCCCGTCAGGAAAACGGCACCGCCGGGCTGAAACAGATCACGTTTACCTGTGATGTGCAGGAAGAAGAAGCCGGGAAGCTGTTCATGCCCCGGCCGGTGAAGACCCTGTTTTTCGGGTTCAAGAAACGGCACGCGGATATGATTGCCGGCAACGTGGACCGGGCGGACAGTGTCGAAGACGCCCTGAAGAAACTCTCCGGCGGAATGTATGACATGCTGCTGTGCGATATCCGCTACTGGCATGTGAACAAGGATTATAAAACCCGTAAGAACCCGCTCAGCCGGATCAAGGAAGACACCAACGGGAGACTGCTGATGGAACGGGTGCTGGATGAGTATCCGGCTGTCCCTGTCTATGTGGCCCAGGATAAAGACCGGCAGTTTGATGCCGTGGAGCGGCTGGCGCTGCAGCAGCTTGGTGTGCGCGGCGTGCTGGACCTGGACGCGCCGGACTTCAGCGAAGAACTGGATGCCATCCGGACCGGTCTGGCAGTGGAGCAGCAGGTATTCCGGCTGACAAGATCCAGCTCTGCCGTTCATTTCCGGGCGGTGGAATATGTTTCCCCTGACGGTACAGAAGCGGAAATCCGCCTCTGCGGGTACAATGTCCGGATGGCCGTGCAGGCCGGCGATGAGAAGAGCGTGCTGAACAGCCTGTCCCTGCCGGAAGAATCCTTCGATGATGTGATCGGCCAGGAACATGTCAAACAGGAAATGAAGTTCTTTATCCGCTATCTGAAGGATCCCTACAGTTTCAGCACGAAGCTGTCCGGGGTGCCCCGGGGCCTGCTCATGTACGGCCCGGCCGGGACCGGGAAAACCATGCTGGCCAGGGCCTTTGCCCACGAAGCCGGACTGGCGTTCATCAGTACCCAGGGCAGTGAGTTTGCCGGGCCTGACGGGGCTGACCGGCTCCGGCAGACGTTCAATACCGCCCGGAAGTATGCCCCGGCCGTTATCTTCATAGATGAAATTGACAACCTGGCCAGAACCCGCAGCGGGCAGGAAACCTACCGGGAAAATGCCCTGACGGAACTGCTGACGGAGATGGACGGGTTTACCGTGCACCGCAGCCGCCCGGTCTTTGTGATCGGGGCCACCAACTACAGTGTTTCCGGTACGGGCATGACCATCGATGAAGCGGTCCTGCGCCGGTTTGACAATGTGCTGTTTGTGGACCTGCCGGACCGGGAAGACCGGAAAAAGGCCCTGCATGCGGAAATCGGCCGGTATGAAGGCCTGTTTGCCCTGTCCGACACCGAACTGGAAAGCATTGCCGTACGGACCGCCGGCAGGAGTTTTGCCTGGCTGCGGCTGGCGGTCAACGCGGCGGTCCGCATGATGATCATGAACAACTGGCCGGTGCTGGATGATGCCCGGTTTGAGGAAGCCTTTGAAACCTTTGCGGACGGGGAAGAAAAACCGCACAGTGAAGATGTTGTGCTCACCACGGCCAGACATGAAGCCGGGCATGCCCTGATCCAGTGGCTCTGCGGCCGCTGTCCGGCCTATATCACCATTACATCCCGCGGGGTTTACGGCGGCTATACCCAGATGGAACACGATGAAGACCGGATTTATCTGACCCGGAAGGACCTGCTGCAGCAGATCGCCGTGGCCCTGGGCGGCCGGGCTGCCGAGATTGTCTGCTACGGACCGGAGTCCGGCATCAACACCGGGGCAGCCGTTGACCTGCAGCGGGCCACCCGCACCGCCGAAATGATCCTCACCCGCTTCGGCATGGATGAGGAAGCCGGCCTGGCAGTGTTCGGAAACACTTCCGGGGCAGCTTACCGGCACCGCATCAATGATATGCTGGCATATGCCCTGGACCAGGATATCCGGCTGATCCGGGAACACCGCGGCCTGCTGGATGCCCTCGTGAATGCCCTGATGAAAAAGAACCACCTGAACCAGAATGAAATGGAAGAAATCTTCCGCGGAAAGGTACAGCCATGACAGAAACAGAAAAAATCTACGCGCTCGCCGATATGGAAACAGATACTGATGCCCTCGGCATGGAATCCTTTGTGGACGGCTGTACCGAGTTCATCCGTCACTGTCAGACCCCGATGTCGATTGCTGTCCAGGGCAGCTGGGGAACCGGCAAGTCCAGCTTTATGAGAATGATCCGGGACAATCTGGATAAAGATAAAAGCGAAAATAAGAGTGAAGACCTGCAGTGCGTTACCGTCCTGTTCAACACATGGCAGTATTCCCGGGCCGGGGAAGAACGGCTGTTCCTGCCGATGCTGCAGCTGCTGATCAAAGAAATCGATGCAGCTTATGAAGCAAACGATAAAACAAACGGCAATGACACAAACGAGTACAAAACATATTTCGACGACGGGGCCGGCAGTCTTAAGGATCTTCTGCGTAAAGGCTTTCAGTGGAGCCTGGGAGGGGCTGATGCGTATTTCGGCGGCGGAAAAATCAACGTGCTGGTCTATGCGGCAAAACAGATTTTAGCAGCGCTGACACAGAAAGACGGCGGCCAGGCCGGAGAAGCAGAAGACTATTTCGCTGAAATGGTCAAAGTGAAAGAAAAGCTGCAGGAGCGGATCGATGTTCTGACCGGGCTGAAAACGATTGCGGAGCTGCAAAACCCTGACCCGAAGAAGGATAAAGAGGCCGGAAAAAAGAGGACGAGGCGCCTGGTCGTGTTCGTGGATGACCTGGACCGCCTGCAGCCGGCCGCGGCCGTCAGCCTGCTGGAAGACATGAAGAATTTCATGGACTGCGAAGGCTGTGTGTTTGTCCTGGCGATGGATCACCACCTCGTCCGCAACGGCGTTAAGGCCAAGTACAATAACGAAATCGATGAGGAGTATGCCCGCCGGTTCTTTGAAAAGATCGTGCAGATCCCCTTCTACCTGCCGACCAGCCGGTATAATCTGAAGAGGTATGTTGCCTCCCTGCTGCAGGAGATGAACGGAACGCACAGCATTGACAGTGAGGCCTGCCTGCGGGCAATTGAGGCCCTGACCAACGGGAATCCGCGGGTGATCAAACGGGCCCTGAACGCGTTCCAGATGAACCAGATCATTAACAAGGATGCGGTGACTGCCGGCAGTGATGAACGGCTGCTGGCCCTGCTCCTGCTGCAGTCGCAGTATGAAAACGAATATGCCGGGCTGGTGGAACTGCTGGCGCCGGAAATCCCGATCAGCGAGTCGTTCGAAAGGGAAACACAGAGACGGATGCCGGCCCTGAACAAATGGGCTGACGGGCTGGCGGGGGATGCCGGCCGGGCTGTAGCGTATGTCCTGGGCCTGTATGACTCGGATCCCCGCTGGCTGCGGACTGACCTCTTCACCAGTTCGGTGTTCGATGCCGGCAAAATCGAGGCAGTCCACCATGACCGGGACCTTGTGTTCGACAGGATCTGTGAATATCTGGAAGAAAAAGGCATGACCGGACAGGATGATCCGGGCACGCAGAACCGGATTTACAGTTACGGCGGCAGGAACGTGATCAGTGTGAAGAAGTTTGATCCCAATGCCAACATCAATTTCGAGACTCTGAAGGGTGATGACGCCGACAGGGTGATCCGGGAACTGATCAACAAAAAACTGCTTGTGCCGGCAGAATTCAGAACCCCGGATGACCGGCCTGCCTATGTGATCCGTCAAAGCGAATCGGAACCGTATATTGCCAGCGGGAAGCAGTGCCTGTTTATCCACGGGGTGACGCTGAGCAGCCCGGAAATGCAGCTGATCATCGGTGATATTGTCGCAAAACTGCTGAAAGAAGAGGAATAGGATATGTACACGCTCAAACCGATTGAACAGAAATACAACGCCGAGGTGGAACAGGTGATCCGGGCCTGCCTGATGGAGATGGGCCACACGCATGAAGGCTGTGCCTGGACAGACCCGTTTCTGGGGCGGTTCTCGGAAGTCTACGCGCCGGACAACGCGGCCTACTGGGTGGCGGTTGACGATGATGACCACGTAGTCGGCGGGGCCGGTATCGGTCCCTGGCCCGCAAGGGCGGATGTCTGTGAGCTGCAGAAGATGTACATCCTGCCGGCAGCGCGGCACAGCGGCCTGTCGAAACGGCTGATGGAAACCGTACTGGCGTTTGCCCGGGAGCACTATGATTACTGTTATCTGGAAACATTTGCCAATATGGAAGCGGCCATGAAACTGTACGAATCGTTCGGGTTTGCATACCTGGACGGGCCGATCACCGAAACCGAGCACTTCACCTGCGACAAGTGGATGCTCAAGGATCTTCGCAAATAAAAAGACAGGGATTTCCGATCAGGAGATCCCTGTTCTGTTTATTCCGGTTCCACCAGCGGGGGTGTGAAATTGCGGAAAGCCTCGATCATTTTCCGGTGCCGGATGACAAAGTGAATGGCCGGCGCGTTTTCTTTGGAGACAACAACGGCCTGATCCCCGATCACCATGAAACTGAGATTGCGGAAGACCGGCCTGGTCTCCCACTCCAGATGCAGGTTCGGCCTTTCCTTTGCCAGTTTCTTCAGGGCATCGGCATGGGCCCGGAACTGTTCGTACGTATAGGGAATCGTGTGGTCAATGAACAGGTCCGACAGCGGTACGGACAGCGGCGCGGCTTGGAATTGTTCCGCATCCGGCAGCGGCAGGCGCAGATGCACCTGTTTCTGTTCCAGCAGCCGTTCCAGCCGTTTCCGGGACAGCGCGTGATAAGCAAGGATTTCCGCGGCCGTTTCCGCCGGCAGCCCGGCCGAAGCCAGCATTTCTGCCAGCAGATCCGCCGGCATTGTATACAGCGGCAGGGTTCCGCAGGTGATGGTGCGCGGTTCTTTCTCCCAGAGCGTGTCCGTCAGCTGCAGGTATTCTTCTTTCCGGGCCGAACGGTAAATCTCCATCAGCGGCCGGGCCTGTTCCAGGAGCTCCCCGGCAAGCTGTCGGAAATGCCGCAGGTCATCCGGATTGTGATAGAGAACATAACGGCCGGTGCTCAGGTGGCCGCTGATGGCCGAGCCTTCCAGCGCGGCTGCCCCGGACACCTTCAGCAGGTGGGAAAAGACGGTATTCTGTGCCTCCGGCAGATAATACGGGGTGATTTGCCCGGTCATGTACATCGGAATATAGATTTCCAGCCCCATCATCATTTCCGCGAAGGGCCGGCTGATATCGTGAATGATATGCAGGCGCAGGCCTTTTTTCAGCATCATGGCCATGCCCAGGATCCACTGTTTCGGGAAGACAGGATCCGCTGTCATTTCCTCCATCGGCATGTCACTGTAGAGAATGCAGTCGTCCATGGCGGCGGAATGCAGGGTGACACCGATGAAATCCAGCTCGGCTTCCATCATCTCCGTGATATTCGTGTATTGTTTCACCGCCGGCGGCAGGGGCTTGTCAGCCGGCAGCGGCATATCAGCAAACGACAGGACCTGCATATACTGGTTCAGATCAAAGGCGTTGAGGGTTTCCAGAAAATGTCCCACAGGCCTGGCATCCGCCGCCGGCAGGTCGGAGAAAAGCCATGTCAGCAGGAACGGCTGTATTTTTTCCGGCTGGCTCAGCGTCTCTTCGGATACCCCGGTGAAGCGGCAGAACGTCTCGAGATCGGCCGGCCGTGTCAGCCGCTGGGCCAGGAAGGCGACGGTGGCGTTGACAAAGCGCTCCTGGTTGCCGGGCCGGCGGGAACCTGACAGGATCTTCGAGATGTGGGACGGATCATAGTTCAGGGCTCGGGCCAGTTCACTGATCCTGACCGGCAGGATCCGCAGCAGCTGGTTCAGGTGTTCCAGGAATGTGGAAAAATCCACGGCGGAAGGTTTCTGGGCCGTATCGTTCAGGGCTTTGCGGATCTCCTCTTCCGACAGCGCAAGCCCCGCTTCCGTAGCCCGCGCAGCAAAAACCTGCGCCAGTTTTCTGATCTGGACGCTGTCATTGGCCGGGGTCCGGAGACCGGAACAGTAACGGCTGATCGAGGCGCGGCTGAAGCCGGTCTGTTCCGCAAGTTCCTTCTGCGTACAGCCCAGCTGCGCCATATAAATGTTCATGACTTCCGAAAAACGCATATCTTCAAGTAAAGCATAGGGGATTAATCGTATCGTAAGGCAGGAATTACCGCTTTGTCACGGCTTTTGTCGGCAATCGGTAACTATCCCTTTTTATGGTTCATAGAATATAATTAAATCAGACCGCAAGAAGCTTCTGCGGCCTGTATTTCCTGTGATTCCGATGAGAGAGATCGACAACAGATATCCTGAATTCGCGGCTCCGTATGAGCCGATCAGAGGCGGAAAACATAAAAAGCGGCTGGACTTTGCCAGAATGGTACTGATGATCGTCGGCGCGCTGCTTGCGGCTTCCGTGTTTTTCAGGATGCCCGAGCCGGAACCGGAACCGCAGGTTATCGCCGTGGTAACCCCGGCAGCGACGGCAGAACCGGCGCCGCCTTCCACCCCGTCGCCGACCGTGACGCCTTCCCCTGCCCCGCAGCCGACGGTGACCCCGTATGTGCGGCCGATCCCGCCGTATTACCGTCCGGTAACGCCGGATCCGCAGCCAAGCGAACAGCCTGCCGGACCGACGGCTTCCCCTACTTCCACGCCGACCACAGAGCCGGAGAAGGAACACCGGGCTACCGTCCTGATCCTTGGCAATACCGGGACCATGGCCTATACCGGCGAGCAGATCTCCTTCTATGGCTATACATTTGAAGTATATGAAGACAGTGACACCCCGGGAGACAGCGGTGCTGTCACGATCACGGTAAATCTGCGGGACGGTGTGGACCCGACCCTGGTTTTCGGCATTGAACCGGGCAGTTATGAAATGAATATTTCACCGGCGGACTTCACGGTTACGTCGGATTACTATACGGATATTGAAGTGCTGGTTGAACCCGGCTGGCTGGAAATCGTCGACGGGGAACAGGAAGTCAATGTGGTGATTGTCGGCAATCACGAGACGGTTACCTATGACGGCCGGCCCCATACCGTAAGCGGTTTTGAGGTCCAGGTGTCCGATGAGAACGGGGACAGCCTTGATCCGGGCATGTTCAATGTTTCCCTGATTGACCCGGCAACAGCGCATGTTTCGGCAACAGCCGCAGGCAATTACCCGATGCCGCGCAGCGCTGTTGAAGACGCGGAGCTGTCCGCTTCCGATTTCAGCGTAACTTCTGATATCTACACCAATATTACGGTGGATTTCACCAACGGTTATCTGGAAATCGTGCCGGCCAAGGTGACGGTGACGATTACCGGGGAGACAGACACTGTTGTTTTCGATGATACCATGCACTTCGTACAGGGTTATTCCGTCAGTATTCCGGCCGACACCGACCTGACTGAGGCCGATATCATGATCCTGGATGAGGAACTGGCCTCCGCATCCGGGGTTGAGGTCGGCAGACACCCGATGAACCTGCAGCCGGACTACTTCGAATGCGTGAACGACAATTATGAAGTTGAATTTGAGATCGTTGACGGCTGGCTCGAGATCGCGGCGTCCAGGACAGCGCATATTACCATCACCGGCAACAGCAAGACCGTTACCTATGACGGCACCCTGCAGTCGGTCTATGGCTATACATACAGTGCCGTGGATGATACAGGCAGCCCGATTGACAGCGGCCAGATCAGCGT
>JAFOIT010000133.1 GCA_017420585.1 Solobacterium sp. | reverse complement strand
CCCGAAGCACTGGGGTATCCAGTGCATCATCGAGCGGGGCTATGAAATCCGGGACGGCAGATTGACCGGCAAGGTTGTCACCCCGATCATCATGACCGGCTATGTCCCGGATGTGCTCGGCAATATTACCATGGCCAGCCGTGACAGCGCGGTGTTCGGCTCCGGCGGCTGCGGCAAAGGTTACAAAGAATGGGTCAAGGTCAGTGACGGCGGCCCGTATCTTAAGACGAAAGCGAGGCTCGGATGATGTTGGAAGAACTGAAGGAACTGCTGAAAGAAGCGGGAACAGATGCCTGGGAAATCACTGATCTGAAAACCAGGGCCTATGAATTCTATTTCATCCGGCACCGGCTGGACCAGAACCGCATTCGCGATACCAGGCATGTAACCCTGAAAGTTTACCGCCGGTTTGACGGTTTCCTGGGCAGTGCGAGCGCGGAAGTCATGCCGGGCAGTGACCGGGAGGCGATGCGGAAGCTGATCGGGGAACTGCAGGAACGCGCCCTGCTGATCCGCAATCCGGAATATACGCTCAATCCGGCCGTGCAGCACAAAGATGAAGAACAGCTCCCGGAGATCGGCACGATTGCCCGTGATTTCATCGAAGTCATGCAGGATCTGCCGGAAACCGGGACGGAAGACATCAACTCGTATGAGATTTTCGTCACCGGGAACACACGGCGGTTCGTCACCTCGGCCGGCACCGACGTGACCATGGTCTATCCGTCGGCGTCACTGGAAGTCGTGGTCAATGCTCGTCAGGACAGACAGGAAATCGAGCTGTACCGCATGTATACGTCAGGCACCTGCGACCGGGAGATGCTGAAGAAGGAAATCAGCCGCACCCTGCAGACCGGCCGGGACAAGCTGCGGGCGGAAAGCACACCGGAACTTGGTACCTGCGACGTGGTCTTCTCCACGGATGCCGCGCTGCAGATCTATGAGTACTTCCTGAACCGCGTCAATGTCCGGATGAAGTACCAGGGCATTTCCGATGCCGGCATCGGGGATGAGGTTGTTCCGGGAATGGCCGGTGACAGGCTGAGTGCATCGGCGGCCAGGTATCTGCCGAATTCTTCCGCCAACCGCTCGTATGACAGTGAAGGCGCACCGGTTCGGGATCTTGTACTGATCAGGGACGGCATTGCCGAAAACTTCTGGGGCGGCCGCCAGTACGCCTGCTATCTGGGTCTGGAAAACACCTTTATCCCGGGCAACTTCACGATCTCCGGCGGCACCCGCACGGAAGCGGAGCTGCGGCAGGGCAGGTATCTGGAAGTGGTGGAATTCTCCGACTTCCAGGTCAGCCCGTTCAACGGCGACATGGCCGGTGAGATCAGGCTGGCCTATTACCATGACGGCGGCAAGGTGCAGATCGTGTCGGGCGGCTCGGTTTCCGGGTCAGTCCGGGAACTGGCTGCGTACCTGTTCATGTCGGTCAATCAGGTGCAGTATGACCGCATGCTGGTGCCCGCGGTCCTGCGTCTGTCCGGGGTGACCGTAACCGGGATTGCCGGCTGAGCACGGCCGCGCTGTTTACAGATCGGTAATTGTGTTGAAATTGTGAAAATCCAATTGCCTAGGCAGTTAAAATATACTAAGATTATGCGTAGACGTTTTCGCGTCTATATAGATTTAGGAGGAAAGAAATGAAAAAGTTTTATGCCG
This sequence comes from Solobacterium sp., assembly GCA_017420585.1. Classification (GTDB taxonomy): domain Bacteria; phylum Bacillota_I; class Bacilli_A; order Erysipelotrichales; family Erysipelotrichaceae; genus Bulleidia. The sequence goes on along the minus strand of JAFOIT010000133.1, from coordinate 2,328 downwards.
CATTACTTTCCGCAACGATGGCTCTGAGTCTGGCAGCCTGCTCCAGCAGTTCTGCCGCGACTCCGGAACCGGCAGAAGAAGAAACAGCAGAAACAACAGAAGAACCTGAAGTTTACATGTCTGATGTCGCTGCCGCTTCCATCAAGCTTGCGGATACAGAAAATCTCGTCGAATACACGAGCTATCAGATTCAGCAGCTGGACTACCTGGTCACAGCACTGGCTGAAGACCATGAGTACAACGCCAACTTCGTTGACGGCCTGCTCGAAAATGACCGTTTCGGCAACCTGACAGCCTGCCTGGCTGAAACCTGGGAACACAATGAGGATTCCACAGTCTGGACATTCCACCTGCGCCCGGGTGTCAAGTGGGTTACCAGCACCGGTGAGGAATATGATGAAGTGAAAGCTGATGACTTCGTTGCCGGTCTGCGTCATGGTGCGGAATTCGCTTCCGGCACCGGCTGGCTGATGGAAGGCGTCATCAAGTACTACACAGAATATGAAAACTCTGATTTCTCTGATGAGGAATTTGAGAAGGTCGGTATCAAGGCCCTGGACGACTATACAGTCGAATATACTCTTGAAACCCCGACACCGTACTTTGATTCCATGACAACATATGCAGTCCTGTATCCGGTCAACCGGACATTCCTGGAAGCCCAGGGTGAAGGCTGCAAGCTGGGTTCCCCGGACGAGAGTGCCTGCTCCTTCGGTACAACCGCAGCTGATTCCATCCTGTACAACGGTGGTTTCATCCTCGAATCCTATGACCAGGATTCCCAGATCACTCTGGTCAAGAATGACAATTACTGGGATGCCGAGCATGTTTATCTGAAGAGCGTCAAGCGTATCTATGACGATGGTTCCGATCCGTATTCCGGCATCCGTTCCTTCGAACAGGGTATCTACGTTGCTGCACCGATCAGCGCCCAGTGGGAAAACTTCGACCAGTACATGGAGAAGTACAGCGGCTACACAACCGAATCCCTGCCGAACCCGACAGTCTTCGGTGTCGTCTTCAACATGAACCGTGAAAAGTTCGATCTGACAAATTATGCCGATGATGAAGAACTGCGGGCCAACACACGGGCTGCCCTGCTGAATGACAACTTCCGCAAGGCTCTCCGGGCTGCGTTCGACCGCAGCATCTACCTGCAGGTCAGTGCTCCGAAGCTGCTGGCTGACGCAACTCTGCGCAACATCAACAACGACCCGCAGGTTGTCCGTACATCCGACGGCCGGACATACGGCGAACTGGTAACTGCAGCTTATGCTGAAATGACCGGTGAAGCAGTTGACCTGAGCGACGGCCAGGATCCGTGGCTGAACAAGGATGCTGCCCTGGACTACATCGCCAAGGCAGAAGAGGAAGGCGTTGTCTTCCCGATCCACCTCGATATGCTGGTTCAGGAAACAAGCAAGCGTCTGGTTGACCAGGCCCAGTCCATGAAGAAGTCCGTTGAAGACAACACCGACGGCAAGATCATCATCGAACTGGTCATGGCTGACAACGACACAATCCGCAACGTTGCTTACTACAACACACTGCATGAAGAAAGCGACTATGACATCTCCACATTCACAGGCTGGTCCCCGGACTATGCTGACCCGAAGAGCTTCGTTGACATCTACAGCCCGACGAGCGGTTACTACATGTGCTCCATGGGTCTGACTGACGCCAACAGTGAGGACTTCGGTGATGATGACGAAATCAAGGAAACTGTCGGTCTGAATGAATATGAAAGACTGTACCGTGAAGCTGACGCCATCACTGATGACATGGATGCCCGTTACGAAGCATTTGCCAAGGCTGATGCTTACCTGATCAGCAGGGCCTTCTTCCTGCCGGGTCAGCAGCAGACCCGCAGCGTCCGCGTTACCCACGCGGTTCCGTTCACCCGGGTTTATTCCACAACCGGCCTGACAGAATACAAGTACAAGGGCCTGAAGCTCCAGGAAGACATCGTTACAGCTGATGATTACAAGGCTGCCTACGACGCCTGGATGGCTGGTGAATAATCACTGCCTGAACAAACAGAAATAAAGAGAACCGGAACAATCCGGTTTTCTTTATGCCTGCCGGGTCATTGCACGGTGTTTCCGGCAAGCTTTTCCGCATGACACGATTCCTGCACTTTACCGCAGTTTCATGATTGCGGCAGAATTGTCTGTGATATAATATTTAGGTTCATCGGCTGATTTTTTTGTGTACCCTGCAAAAAACAGAAGCCGGATAAGGGGATTCGATATGAGAAAATATATACTGACGAGAATTCTCAAATCGATTCTGTCGATATTCGCTGTCGTATCGATCATTATCGTCATG
>JAFOIT010000132.1 GCA_017420585.1 Solobacterium sp. | reverse complement strand
TATGATGAGAAAAGAAATCGCTCAGCTCTCCGAACAGTACAAAGGTATTTTTGAGGAGTGCGCAAATCAGATCTGGTCCACACCGGAACTGAATTTCACGGAACACAAATCCCATGAAGCAGCGAAGAAGTGCATGGAAGATCTCGGGTTTGAAGTGAGTATGCTGCCGGACATGGACACGGCGTTCATCGCCACCGCCGGACACGGTTCGCCGGTCATCGGTATCCTGGGTGAACTGGATGCCCTGCCGGGCCTGAGCCAGAAGGCTGACTGTGATCATCTGGATCCGGTGGAAAGCGGTGCCCCGGGCCACGGCTGCGGCCATAACCTGCTTGGCTGCGGCGGCATGGAATGCGCTTATATCCTCTGGAAGTATCTGGAAGAAAACAACATGGAAGGCACCATCAAGTACTTCTCCTGCCCGGCAGAAGAAGGCGGTGTCGGCAAGGTCTACATGATCCACAGAGGCGCTTTCGACGATGTTGATTTCTGTGTCAACTGGCATCCGGGGGCCGGCTTCGGCATTACCCACGACGGCAAGTCCATTGCCATCCAGAACTACCGGTTCCACGGCATCGCTTCCCACGCTGCCGGCATGCCGGAAATGGGCAGATCCGCCCTGGACGCCCTGGAACTGTTCAACGTCGGCATCCAGTTCATCCGTGAACACATGACCAAGGATACCTATATCCACTATGCCATCACCAACACCGGCGGCTTCGCGGCCAACGTTGTCCAGGCGTATGCCGAAGGCCAGTATGTGGTACGGGCCAAGGACAACACCGAACTGAAGAAGATGCTGGTCAGACTGGACAAGATTGCCAAGGGCGCGGCCATGATGACCGAAACAACCGTGGAAGGTCCGGAACTGGTTTCCGCTTTCTCATCATTCATTGACAATACCGTACTGGCAGATGTTGCCCGTGAGAACATCAAGGCATGCATGCCGATGGAATACACCGAAGAAGAAAAGGCATATCTGGAAAAGTTCATTGCCATCGGTTCAAAGGCCGGTTCCGGTGAACTGCTCGACAATGAAATTCATGAAGACCAGCCGACCAGCTCCGACGTCGCCGATGTCAGCTGGGTTGTGCCGACCTCGATGATCACCGTGCCGACCTGGGCCTTCGGTACAGCCGCCCACAGCTGGGCAGCCACAGCCCAGGGCAAGAGTTCCGCGGCGCACAAGGGCATGAATCTTGCGGCGCAGCTGATGGCAAATATCGCCCTTGACATGATGGCCAAGCCGGAACTGATCGAAGCTGCCAAGGAAGAACATAAGAAGAACCTGCGCGGCCGGACATACGCTGAAGAATGCCTGATCGCCAAGGACAGGAAGCCGGTGCCGATTTTCTAAGCCGGGTTATTATCACAAAGACGGTGTAAAAACCGTCTTTTTCTCACCCCGGCTGGATCAGATGCCCTGAAAAGGATATGATATTACTGCCCGGTAAAAGGAGGAATGTATGGAAAATCTGATCGGTATTGTCATTACAGTCATCATCATGATTCTTCTGCTGGCTTTGTCCAACTCCTTTTTCAAACGGCTCCTGGCAAAGAAACAGCAGCTGCCGCTGAAATATCTGCGCAGCATTGTCAATTTCATCATCATTGTCTTCGGGGTCTATGCCATACTGAACCAGATTGAACTGACCCGGGAACTCAGCACCACCCTGGTGCAGAGCAGCACCCTGATCATAGCGATTGTCACGTTTGCGGCCCAGCAGACCCTGGGCAATATCATCGCCGGTTTCACCCTGACCTTCAGCCGGCCGGTGGAGATCGGCAACAAGGTCCGCATCATCTCCGGCGGAGCGGTCGTGGCGGAAGGCATTGTCAGGGACATTACGATCCGCCATGTGATGATCGAACAGTATGACGGGCAGACCTATATTGTTCCCAACAGCATGGTCGACAGCTCGGTCATCGTGAACCAGAACACGCTCAGCCGGGTCGGCAACTTCCTGGAATTCGAGGTGGCTTATAATACCGACCTGGACAAGGCCCGCCGGATTATCCATGACCTGCTGCAGCAGGAAGAAGCGGTTCTCGACAAGGAAGTCATGGTCTATACCAGCCGGGTGACGGGCAACGGGCTGCTGCTGAAGTTCACGGTCTGGACTTCAACGGTGGATGAGAGCTATATCGCCTGCAGCCATCTGCGGGAAGGGATTGTGCAGGCTTTCCTGAAGGAAGGCATCACGATTCCGTACCAGACAATAACGGTAACACCCGTAAACACAGGACAATAAAAAAACGCACCCGGAGGTGCGTCTCATTCCGGAAACTGGTTTTCCGGAATTTTTGTGTTCTTCTGTTTCAGGAAAGCAAACAGTTCCTTCTGTTCTTCCGGGGACAGCTGGTCCCGGAAGACATAGACACCGGTATGACTGACAGAGCTGAGGCAGTAGACCGACGGGGTGGTCAGGACCCGGTGCAGGTCTTCATAAACGATGGTAATCGGGTTTGTCCCGTCCGGCAGGCTCATGATGACATGGTCCTCATGGAAGACCGTGCTGACGGACAGCGTTTCCTTCCCGCCGGTCAGGGAACGGATGGCATTCAGGTTGATCTGGATGTAATTCCTGATCAGGGTTGCCCGGAAGAGAAACGGCAGGGCGGAGCACAGCAGGGAGATGGTGAAGCCGCTGGAGCCGAACGGATAGCGGAAGGAAAGCGCAAACAGGATGATAAACAGGATGATGGTATTCCTGTTCATATGCGGCATATCCTTATCCTGCAGTTCCGCGATCAGCTTTACATCAATAATACCGGAAGTCTCAAACATATCAGCGTATTACCCGGATGTTGTTTACGGGCTCAAAATCGATTACTTTGTGCGTCATGATGTACTCGGCAAGGACCTCCACCATGTCACTGGTATATACCTTCACGGTCGGGGCATCCTTCAGCATGTAGAAGTCACCGCCGCCGGCCGCCCGGTAATTGTTGATGACCAGGGTGAATTCCATATCCTCGGTGACAGGTTCACCCTGCCAGGTGAGGTTTTCAATACGGCTGCCGATGTCATTGGAGACGCGGATATCATAGCTGATGCCGTCAAGCATGTCATAGTTGTAATGCTGCGGCTTGGGGTATTCATAGCGGGCTGAGACAGCGATCTGTTCACCCTTGACGGTCCAGAACTCGGCGCACTTCTCCAGATATGCCTTCAGGATCCGGCCGGTTACTTTCTTGACAGTCAGGGTGTTGGGGTAGACATAGGTGCTGACCAGATTGCGCATGGTGATGCTGCGGCCGAAGCCGGAAGCGCCCAGGAACAGTGCCGTGCCGGACAGCTGGGCCCCGGTGGCTTCCATCTGCACATGGTTGATGAAACTGATCAGCGGGCTCTTGTGCAGGCGGGCATCGAATTCATCCCGGACGGCAAGATCTGTCTTTGTTTCACCAAGCGGCTGGTCCAGCCAGACCTGGCATTCATCTTCCTCGGCCTGTACGAGGGCTTCGAGTTCCGGATCGGCCGGGGTGTCAGCCTTCAGGATCCGCGGTTCGATCAGCCCGGTATCGGTATAGATATCGATGCAGGCCAGTTCGAGACCCTTGTCAGCGGTCTGGGTGTAGACGGTGCCGAAGGCGGTGCCGGCCAGGGAACGGTGCTGGTGGCCGGTGATGAGCACATCCAGGCCCTGGATCTGCCGGAGCATCTCATAGCCCTGGTTTTCCCCGGTCAGTTCTTCGGTTGCCATGCCGGTCTTCAGGTCCCGCTCGAAGCCGCCGTGATACACACCGATGACATAGTCGGGCTTTTCCAGCCGGCGGATCAGTTCCACTGTCTTCTTCGCGGTTTCCAGGGCATCCGGGAAACGGAAGTGCCTGATGTTCTGTTTCTTTTCCCAGTTGGGGATATAGTGGGTGACTACCCCGAACAGGACAACCTTTTTGTCAGCCAGCTCCTTCACGGCATAGGTCAGGCCCAGCGGCTTGCCCTTGTAGATCACATTGTTGGTGAGCAGGGGTGCGTGCATATTGTCCAGATGCCGCAGCAGCACTTCCTCACCGTAGTTGAAATCATGGTTGCCGATGTTGATGAAGTCATATTCCATGGCATCCAGGACCTTGGTCATCGGGGACACCTCGTCCTTGTGCTCATGGAAATGATAAAAGGAAAGCGGTGAACCCTCCAGGATATCCCCGTTGTCAATCAGCAGGGTATTTTCATCCCGCAGGGAGGTAATCAGGGTGTTCAGCCGGGCCAGGCCGTATTCGGCTTCGGACTGGTCAGCGTAATCGTAAGGATAAATATAACCGTGGACATCGCTCGTGGCGAGCAGGCGGATTCTGTTTTTCATAGTAGGACCTCTTGTTCTGCCTGTTTATTATAGGATGATTTATGTTCACGGCTCAATAATGTAAAATGAAAACATGGAAATCAGCGGACTCAGACAAATCGTCAATTTCCGTGACCTGGGCGGGTACAGCACCCCGGAAGGCGTGGTGAAGCAGGGAATCATATACCGCAGCGGCGGCCTGTGGCAGCTGAATGAAGAAGAACTGCGGATTGTGCAGGACCTGCATATACATACAGTTCTGGATCTGCGGGCCGAACGGGAACAGGACTACCGGCCGGATCCGGTCATCCCGGGGGCGGAATATGTCCGCGTCAGCGCCTTGTCTGACGGTCTGGGCGAGGGGATTGACTTCTCGATCAACGGAATCAAGCGGCTCGGGGCGGAAGGCGAGGACCAGCTGCAGAAGATGCGGGCTTACTACGCTGCCATGCCGTACGGCAATGAGGCAATCGCCTGCCTGTTTGAGATCCTGCTGGCCGAACGGCTGCCGGTAGTGTTTCACTGCTCCTCAGGCAAGGACCGGACGGGAATCGCCGCCATGGCAGTCCTGCTGGCCCTTGGCGTGCCGGATGGCCTGATCCTGAAAGACTATATGATCAGCGGCTGGATGCGGCGGCAGGAACTGTTCGCTGCCCTGGCGGAAAACCGGGATGTGATCAGTGAACACCCGGTGCGGGAAGAGCTGCTCATCATGCGGGAAGGGGTGGCCTCCGCGACCATGCTGGGGGTGCTGGCAGGCATCCGGGAACGCTATGGAACATACGAAAACTATCTGGAGCGGGAATACGGCCTGGATACACAGAAGATAAAGAAGCTGAGAAGCATCTGCCTGATCTGAAACCGGAGTATTAAAATGCTGAAATACGTTCTGATCCTGATTATCTTCTGCGAAATCATCGGCATGGCCTCGTCCAGCATCAGGAGCTTTGTAAAGTCCCTGATGTATTATACGCAGCTGTCCAACGTTGCCGGGCTTTTGTCCGCGGCGGCCCTGCTGGTCTTCGGCCCGGCGGAGTGGGTGAAGACGTTCCGGTATCTTGCGTGCTGCATGCTGGTCATGACCATGCTGGTTACGATTTTTGTCCTGGTGCCGACCATGAAGGATACGAAGCTTCTTCTGTGGTCGCGGGTCGGTTTTTTCCTGCACCTGGTATGCCCGGTGCTGAACCTCATGTCATATATCCTGCTGGAGGAGCTTGCCTCACCGCGGCTGATGTGGGTCCCGGCCGTGGTGACACTGGTATACGGGGATGTCATGCTGTATTTCAATTATCAGCGGAAGGTGGACGGACCGTATCCGTTCCTCAGGGTCTACCATCAGTCAAAGACAGCTACTGTGGTCTGGTTTACGGTCTTGATGTTCCTGCTCTTTGGAATCGCGTATGGAACCACGGCCCTGGCCGTGTTTTTCTGAAGCAGCGTACAGCCGGCGGCTGAAATACAGGCACGGAGCAGAACGAAATGAAAAAGATACTTCACATTGCCGTTACCGTGGTGATCATGCTGGTAGTTTCCAGGTTCATTGTCCGGATCATAGATGCCACGGTGCAGATCGATGATGACATCGTCCTGCTGTTATTGCTGGTGGCTGCTGTGGATATCGTGATCGGGCTGGTCAGCGCCCGGATCTACAGACGCCGGTCTGCGTGAAGCGATATAATCCGGCTGTACGTAAAAAAGAAATAATCCCGGCATGAGGGATTATATTTTTTGGTATTGTGCACCGGCAATATCGCAGGGCAGCGGTTAAGGGATAGGTACAAGTACAACTTTATCCCACTTTTCCTTAAGTGATTTACCATGAAATATCTTCGCTTCACCCATTTCTTCGGCTGTATTGAACCGGTATTCTTTCCTGAGGCCTGCCCGGATCAGAATAGGCTGAATCATCATTCGGTGGCAGATAAGCAGATATGGTTTTCTCCATCGATC
>JAFOIT010000131.1 GCA_017420585.1 Solobacterium sp. | reverse complement strand
TATCCGCTGGACCAGAATGTGTACCAGATGGTCAAAGGCATGTGCACGGCGGAAGCCACCTGTGCCGAGGGCAGCGTCATCATCGCGGCCGGGGAATGCCGGGACGGGATCGGCGGTGACGGCTTCTATAAAACATTTAAGGAATGCACGGATATCAGCGCGCTGCTGAAGGAATTCCGGGCGACGCCGAAAGAGGAAACAATCCTTGACCAGTGGCAGTCCCAGATCTTTGCGCGGATCCTGGAGAAGCATAAGGTCATCTTCGTCAGCGGGATCGATGATAATATCGTCAGGGATTTCCATATGATTCCTGCCCGCAGCATGCCGGAGGCGCTGGCAATTGCCGAAAAACTCATCGGGAAGAAGGGTTATTCCGTTACTGTCCTGCCGGAAGGGATCTCAGTGATCCCGCTGGCTGAATAAAAAGAGAATATACATCAGAAAACGGGATCATATCATCCCGTTTTTTGAATATGCCTGATTTGGTTATAAATAAAGGGAGTGCCGGTATACAGCCGGATTATATCTGTGAGGATGGCCGGATCAGAGTGATTCTGCCGGCGGGCCGGCCGCTTCTTCGGATGCCGATTCGTCGGTAAAACCTTCCAGACCGACGACTTTCGTGACAGGTACGGAAAAGGCGATGCCGTGGCCTTCGCTTTCCAGCCCGGCAATGGCGTAGATCTGTTTCAGGACATCATCCTTGAATTCTTTCGGAATCAGGATAATAACAACTTCCTTCTCCGGCTGAATGGTCAGGTTAAACTGTTTTTCTGCCTCGGTCCGGGTTGTACCATGGCCCTTCAGGATGGTTGCCCCGGTGGCTCCTGCCTTTCTGGCTGCGAACATCACCGTATCTGCAAAGCCTGCATTAATGACGCAGAATACTGCTTCAAACTGTTTATCCATATTATCTGTTCCCTTTCCGAGTCTTTCATCATTGCTGAGGAACCCATACGTCAGTTTGCCGATTACACTGGACAGCGGCATGGCAAATGAGATTCCGGTGTCATTGTTTACTGTATGGAATTTGTCCTGCAGGGCCTCCATGCAGGCATCAACCTTGTCTTCCCGCAGGATGCTGAAGACAATGCTCCGCTTGTTTTCCTTGAGCCCGAGAAATTCCGCGAGATTGCTCTCGGCAGTTCCGGTGCCGACAATACTGACCTGCAGGTTGGAATCAAATGTTTTGATAAAATCCGCGAAGAAGGTTCCTTTGCCTTTCTGGACAACAGTAATCAGCAGGACCAGTTTCTCCGGGGCGATATTCCTTTCCTTGTCACTCATTGTTCAGTCCTCCGAATCGAAATATATGATCTGGGCATCATCGGCAGACAGGATTCTGCGGACGGCTGACTTTTCATGCATGAAGCCTGATACAACCGAGCGGAAACCCAGCGCCTGGATTGTGATCAGCGGGGTCATCGCCACCATGGCCACTACCCCGAAAGCGTATTCCATGATGGAGCCGGGACCGCGCATGGCTACACAGGCCCCGATGACCATCGGCAGGATGAAGCTGCTGGTCAGCGGTCCGCTGGCCACGCCGCCGGAATCAAAGGCAATTGCTGTATAGAGTTTCGGTACAAAGAACGACAGGCCAAGCGACAGCAGATAGCCCGGGATCAGGTAATACAGGAGCGAGAATCCCAGCAGCAGCCGGAGAACCGAGAGACCGATGGAGATGCCGACGCCGACGGACAGGGCAATCATCATCTGCCGCCGGGTCACGGCCCCGCCGGTTACTTCTTCCACCTGCTGGTTCAGCACATGGACTGCCGGTTCGGCAAGCACCACAACCATGCCGATGATGAACGCAAACAATTCCAGGAACCGCGGATCGGAATTCCCCATTGTATAGCCGATCTTGAAGCCGACAGGCATGAAGCCGATGGTGACGGCCACCAGGAAGATGACCAGACCGACAAATGCGAAGACAAGGCCGAAACCGATCTGGACAAGTTTCTGCATCGGCAGGTGCAGGATGAATTTCTGCAGCCCGGCAAAGAACAGGACCATCAGCAGCAGTGATTTGGCGACATCCCAGGCTGTTTCACCCAGCAGGGCCCAGAATTCGGGCCCGAGCGCAGTCATGACTGAGTATTCCGGCAGGGGGAAATTGATGCTGGCCCCGCTGGCCGCGATACTGAGAATCAGGACGGCAAGCACCGGTCCAGCTGAGCACAGGGCAATCAGGCCGAAACTGTTCTGGCTGGCATTCCGGCCGCCCAGCGTCTGGGCAATACCGAGGCCGAGCGCCATGATAAAGGGAACTGTAATAGGCCCGGTTGTAACGCCGCCGGAATCAAAGGCCAGGGGCAGATACGACTGCCCGCCCCGGGCAATCATCATGGCCGCAAACGCAAACAGCAGCATATAGAAGAACAGCAGCATTGCTGTCAGGTCTGTCCTGGTAACGATGCGCACGACCGCCAGCACCAGAAACATGCCGACGCCGATCCCGACCGCCGCAATCAGCATGGCCGGATTGACCACTTCGCTGATCTGGCCCGCCAGCACCGACAGGTCCGGTTCTGCAACAGTGATCAGCACGCCCATGAAGAAACACGTACAGGCCAGGATCACAAGTTTTCTTGACTTTGTCAGGCCTTCACCGGTATACCGGCCGATCGGCGACATCGCCAGGTCCGCGCCCAGATTGAACAGGCCGATGCCGATCACAAGGAACAGCGCGCAGACTGCGAAGACGATCCTTTCATGCTGTGCCAGCGGTGCCAGGGGCGTAAATGACAGAGCCAGAACAAGCCCCAGAACCGGCACAACAGAGACCAGGGCTTCCTTCAGTTTTGCCAATAAAGCTTTTCCCACAGTAAACCTCCATTCAGAGATGGAACAGTAATCTAATAATAAATTTACATCAGGCGGGCTCGTTGTTTCAATGAAAGCATGTGTATTTAATTGCATGATCTGTTTCCGCAGACCGCCGGGAACAGGCCGGCATCCAGGCAGTCGTGCCGCCCCGGACGGGCAATGGCATGACTGCGGCGGCGAATCTGTTTACAAACCACTCCCGCCCGTGCTAAAACGGACTTAGAAAAGCTCATTCATGTACGAGGAGGACAGATAATGAAAAAACTGAGAGTACTGTTTCTGGGCAACAGCCACACGTATTTCAACGATCTTCCGGTAGTGTTCAAGTATCTTGCTGAAGCCGGCCAGCCGGATGTTGAAGTCGAAGCTGACCTGATGGCTTATCCGGGTGTTACCTACGAATGGCATCTGCAGCAGGGATCGCAGCTGCGGTTCGCGCTTCTGCACGGCAACTATGACTACATGATCATGCAGCAGGCCGCGCATTCACCGTGCCCGTCACCGGAGCAGACCATCCGGGACGGCAAGGAAATCATCAGGCTTGCCAAGGCAAACGGCGTGACACCGATTCTGTGCATGCCATGGGCAGAGCGCAAGTATCCTGAGCACCAGGCGGTCATGTACGACACCTACCAGACCCTGTCGAAGGAAGCCGGCGTAACCCATACCCCGACCGGTTATGTCTTCGAAAGAGTTCTGAACGAGCGTCCGGATATCGATATGTACTTCGTTGACGGTGAGCACTGCTCGCCATACGGCACATATACAAGGGCCCTTTCGGTTTATTCTGTTATCTTCAATGCCAGCCCGGAAGGCCTGCCGACCAGGGCCATCCGCTCCGTATCGAGCACTGTCGAGGAAGCGAAAGAATTCCTGGCTGCCAATGACCGTTATCATGAAAGCGGCAATGATCCGGTCCTGATGGCTGAACTGAAGAAGGCAGCCGGCAATGTCTTCAAGCCGAACTGGGACAAGAATACCCTGTGGCTTGATCTGGATCCGGAAAAGGCCGCAACCCTGCAGAAGTTTGTCTGGGAAGCAGCCGTGGCAAATGATCTGCCGCTGAAATAACCGCAGGTTAACTGCCTCACCGGGCAAAGCCGGACAGTAAAAAGATCAGTCTGACTGTGAGACTGATCTTTTTTGCTGTCATGAAAACATGAAGTGCATGCGGACACAGGCAGCCTGGATATGTTTACAGACTGTCAGTCCTGTTTTGCCAGCATCTCATCCAGAATGGCACAGGTGTCTGTCACGAGTGCCGGGCAGGTATTCCTGATGATGCCCTTTTCGCGGAGTATCTGCGCTTCCTCCGGGATGCCGAGGCTGTAGCCGAGAATGCCCCGGCAGAGCAGGGTGCTGTGCCGTTCGGTGAATTTCTGCTCGAATTCCTTTACCTTGGCGGTCAGGATCGCATTCTGCTCCCTGGAGCCGGGCTCGTTGTAACCGTAAACCAGGCCGAGGGCCAGGACCGCCGCACTGACGCCGCCGCATACTTCACCCTGGAAGAGGCCGCCGCCCAGACCTCCGGCCATTTTGACGCCCAGGGCGGGATCGATTCCCAGCAGGTCACAGGCATGCATGACAATCACCTGGGACAGGGTAACCACCGCCGGTCATCGCCATGGAATTTGCTGCGTGTTATGCCCGGATATTCTTGCCGGCTGCCGGAATCGGAAGTAAAATACACGGGTACTTCGAGGATACTGCAGATGAATAACAGAGAAATTACGATTACCCAGCGGCTCCGCTTCGGCATGCTGCTGACCGCAGCCGGGGGCTTCATGGACTCCTATA
>JAFOIT010000130.1 GCA_017420585.1 Solobacterium sp. | reverse complement strand
TCCTCCACGGACAGGGCGCGCTTCACCTTGTCGCAGCGGCTGACGACATTCGCTGTGATTTCCTTTATCTTTTCTTCCGTAACCCGGGCGGTTTCCACCGTGGCAACATTTGCTTTCCTTACGGCATTTTCGATTTTTTCGGCGTCAAATAAAACTTCTTCACCGCTTCTCTTGATTACTCTCATCGTTTATATCCCCTTCTCCTGCGGATTAGTTGCATCTCCAACTAATCGCTGTTGGCAGTATGATTATCCCACAGTCACAGGAAAAAACAAGCGAAATGCTTAATGTTTTTCAAATCCTTTTTTTCACAATGACCGCCTGCTGAAACAAGCCTCATTTTTATCTTCAGCAAGTGCTTTTTTCAGTGCCGTTTCATACAGAAAGACAGTCCGCAGACTGTCTTGTTGTGGCTGTAAATTCAATGTTCATTTACGGGTATTCCCGGTCAGCCGGGACCGGCAGATTGTCAGCGGATGACGGTTCCGCCCTTGATGACATGCGCCGGTACTTTATACATGACGCTGAGGTCTGCCACGGGATCCCCGTCCACCACCACGAAGTCGGCGTACTTGCCTGCCTTCAGCGAACCGATCCGGTCATCCTGCCGGATAATCCTGGCGGAGTTGATCGTGGCCTGCTTCAGAATATCCTCGTTGGTCATGCCAAGCATTTCTTTCCGCAGCCGGAATTCCCGCATCGGGTCTGTCCGGTACAGTTCGAAGCCGACATCGGTGCCCCAGCCGATCAGGATATTCCTGTGATTGTTGTATGCATTCTTCAGCGAATCGGTGATCCGGCCGATCAGGGCATGCATGCGCTGCCCGTTGTAAGTATCCGGTTCCTCAAGAATCTCGTCGATCGCAAACATCGTATAGACCAAAGCCGTATCGAGGTGATTGTCGTCGATGTATTTCAGGGTGTCTTCGGTGATCATGGAAGCGTGCTCAATCGTGTGCACCCCGGCCCGGACGCACATATCCACCGCCGTCGGCCCGTGGGCATGCACGGAAACATAGGACGAATTCCGTCTGGCAATCAGCACGGCCGCCTCGATTTCATCACTTTCCAGAATCGGGTAACCCGGTTCGTTGGAGGGCATGAGCAGGGACCCCGACCCGTAGAGCTTGATGAAGTCGGAACCGTTGGCGAAGTTCTTCCTGACTGCGTCCCGGAAACCATCCGAACCGCAGGCATAGATATCCAGTGAGTCGAGGCTGGTCCAGTTGGAGGAAATGATCGGGCCGCTGGTCGTGATGCGCGGACCGGTCATCTTGCCGGCTTCAATCATCTTCTTGACATGCAGCGCCGCGCGGCAGTGCAGGTCGCCGACATCCCGGACGGTGGTATAGCCGTCCTTAAGCAGTTCTTCGGCATAGCGGTACGCGTTCAGGGCAATCACCGGGGCCGGAATGGCATTGCCGGTCATGACATCACTGACGGTCTGGTAGAACAGATGGACATGCAGGTCGATCAGCCCCGGCAGCAGTGTTTTGCCGGCCAGGTCCATGACCTCTGCCCCTTCCGGAACTTCGCTGCCGCAGGGCAGGATCTTTTCGATCATCCCGTCTTTGACCAGGACATCCCCGCAGGCGCCGTCAAAGTCTTCGGTCAGAAACGGCACGAAGGCGCAGTTTTTCAGCATGAGCATAGACATTTCCTCTTCTTTCTGCAATGTATCTTCATTATATACATCCGGCGTAAAAAAAGACGGAAGGTTTGCCCCTCCGTCCGTCGTCAGACCTCAGAAATTGTTCTTCTTCACTTCAAAGAAGGCACCGGCATAACCGCACAGCGGGCACTTCTTCGGAGCTGCCTTGCCGGTCATGGTGTAACCGCAGATCTCGCACTGCCATACCACCGGTTCATCCTTGGCAAAGACCTTTTCATTTGTCAGGTTGTCGAGCAGCTTCAGGTAACGCTCCTCATGTTCCTTCTCAACCTTGGCAACCATGTCCATCTGGGCAGCGATCAGGTTGAAGCCTTCTTCCCGGGCATCCTTGGCCATGTATACATACATGTCGGTCCATTCGCTGTTTTCACCGGCTGCGGCTGCCTTCAGGTTGTCAGCGGTGGTCGGGATAGCCCCGCCGCACAGATGCTGGAACCAGATCCTGGCGTGTTCCTGTTCATTGCGGGCTGTTTCCAGGAAGAGGTCAGCGATCTGCTCGTAACCTTCCTCACGGGCCTTCTGGGCGAAATACGTGTACTTGTTGCGGGCCTGGGATTCACCGGCGAACGCATCCTGCAGATTCTTTTCTGTCTTTGTTCCTTTCAGTTCCATGTCGTTTCCTCCTTTTTC
Source organism: Solobacterium sp. (assembly GCA_017420585.1). GTDB lineage: Bacteria > Bacillota_I > Bacilli_A > Erysipelotrichales > Erysipelotrichaceae > Bulleidia. The sequence continues at coordinate 4,909 of JAFOIT010000130.1, read as the reverse complement.
AGACATTCTTCACAGACACCTTCATAGAGCACGGAATGACGAAGTATCCGGACATGATTCTTACTGGCTGTCTCATGGTCCATCGCATCATCGTAAAACCCCGCTATGTCGTACAGCTGTCCGCAGCACATGCAGAACAGATGATCGTGCGGTTCCGGGTTGCCGTCATAAACGGCGGTCCCGTTCACGCTGAACTTCTGTATCTGTTTCTGCTCGGCCAGCAGGTTCAGGTTGCGGTACACGGTCGCAAGGCCGATACCGGGTTCCTCCCGGCGGGCAATTGCCAGCACTTCCTCGGCGGTGCGGTGCACCCCCTGCCCTGTAATGGCAGCGGCGATGATCTGTTTCTGATGCGTATTCCTTCTGTTCATCCGGCTCCTTATTGAGAACTATTCTCATTTTATAACACATTATGAACTTCGTAAAGAGCTTCCCGCCTGTATAACAGAAAACCGCACCGGAGTGCGGTTACAGTTCTGTTTTGCCCGAATACCACGCCGACAGGCAGAAGATGGCCAGGGCTATGATCGTCAGCGGGATCATTTCAGCCACCAGCTTTCATCCCGGTCCGTGACTGCCGGGAAACTGACGGTCACCTTGAACAGGTCGCCGTCCACGGTCAGCTTCATGGTGCCGCCCATCAGTTCGGTCAGGGAGCGGGCAATGTTCAGGCCCAGCCCGGAACCTTCCGTATGCCGGGAGCGGTCACCCCTGACAAAGCGTTCCATCAGTTCCTCAGCCGAGATGTTCAGTTCATCCCGGGAGGTGTTCTTGAAGATCATGTCGACGCTGTTTCCGTTTTTCACGACATCGAAGTATACCCGGCTGCCCGGCATGGCATACTTGGCGATATTGCCCAGCAGGTTCCGCAGCACCCGCCACAGGAGCCGGCCGTCGGCGAGGACATACAGCGGGGCATCCGGCATGTTCATGATCAGGTTCAGATTCTGTTCATCGAGTTTTTCCTTGTATTCAGCCAGGGCCTGGTCGCTGATCTCCCGGACATTGGTCGGGGCCAGGTTCACGGTCATATTGCCGGTGGATGCCTTGGACGCCTCCACAACATCCTCAGTCAGTTTCTTCAGCCGCTGTGACTGCCGTTCCAGTACTTCCAGATATTCCTTTTCCTGTTCCGGGGTGTGCTCCTTCTGCAGCAGGTCCACATAGTTGATGATCGAGGTCAGCGGGGTCTTGATGTCATGGCTGACATTGGTGATTAGCTCGGTTTTCATGCGTTCCGAACGGATCTGCCGTTCCACCGCCAGCTCCATGCCCCGGCCGATGGAATTCAGGTTGTCCCCGTGTTTCCGGAACGGGCCGAAGAGCCTTGAGGTATCGATTATGATGTCTGTAATGCCGCCCGCCAGGGTCTGCCCGCCTTTTTCCAGCGTCCGCATCTCATAGGCCGCCAGCAGCACGGCAGCTGCCAGCAGGAGATTCAGCACAAGCACAAATTCCGGCATCCCGTTAAAGGCACAGAAGACGCACAGGCCCAGCCAGGCTGCCAGGGTCAGGGCCGTAAACGGCACCACCGGCAGGGCCCGGACGATATCCGCAGCCCGGTGCCACAGCTTCAGCAGCCAGCCGGTGCAGCGGCTGAGCAGCGTGTTCTGCCAGAAATGGTGTGCCTTCAGCCGGACTGCCGTCGACATCAGGAACAGCAGGAAGAACAGGGCCGATACCATCAGGATGACAATCATGAGGCCGGCCGCGTACGGCAGGGTTTCCGCCTTCAGCAGCAGCGGTGATTCCAGAACTGTGGCAAACAGGGCGGCACAGATCCCGATGATTACCACGCAGAGGAAGGTCAGGATTTCATACGGGATCGTATCAATCACGGTTTCCCGGATGCCCTCAACCCCGCTGACATGCCCGGCGCTGTTCAGCATGAACACCAGCGCAGCCGCGAAGAAAGCCAGCATACCCACACCCCACCTGAACATGCGGTCCTGCAGGGGATGGATCAGGTTGAAGATATTGTAATGATCATAGAAGTACCAGTCATCCACGGTAATCGGATCCATGACCGCGACATTAACCCGGAATTTTTCCATGACATAGTCCTGCGTTTCCCCGTCTTCCGCTTCCGCCGGATACGGGACGTCGCTGTGGAATTCCCAGTTGTGCCGCCGGCTGTCTTCCTCATAAAACCGGTAGCTCTGCTCAATTTTGTTCTGATAGCCGGCCCGGCCGATCTTGTCATTGGACCAGACCCGCTCATATGTGCCGGCAGCGCCGGGGATTTCCCGCTCAATTGTGATCCAGGCATTCTGCACATCCGGCCCGTATACTTCCGTCATGTCTTCCGGAGAATTGACAAATGTCTCGAGGGCGCTGTAAGCGAGATAATTCGCGCGGGACCGGATATCATCCGTTTCATAATATGTACCGGCGTTGAACCCGCCCCGATCGGCAAGCCATATCAGCCCGGCCCCGCTGGCCGTGATGACTGTCCCGGTGACGCAGAGGATCAGGATCCCCAGGATCTTCGCCCACAGTTTTTCTCTCAGTGTTCCCTTGTTATTCATGTGAAGCCTCCATTTTATAGCCCTGGCCCCAGACAACCTTGATGTATCTGGGCTCGGACGGATTAATCTCAATCTTTTCCCGCAGGTGGCGGATATGCACGGCCACGGTGCCTTCGCTGCCCAGCGGGGTGTCCTTCCACACCCGCCGGTAAATCTCTTCGGAAGAGAAGACCTTGCCCGGCTGTTCCATCAGCAGCTTCAGGATGCCGAACTCCATCGGTGTCAGGCTGACCGCCGCGTCATCCACCGTAACGCTCTTGGCCACGTCATCCAGGACAATGCCGCCGATGACGAGTTTCCCCGGGACCGCAACCTGCCCGCCCAGCCGCATGTACCGGCGCAGCTGTGAGCGCACCCGGGCGACAACCTCGGCCGGATTGAACGGCTTGGTTATGTAGTCATCCGCCCCGATGTTCAGGCCCATGATCTTGTCGGTATCTTCGCTTTTGGCCGTCAGCAGGATCACCGGGATATTCGAGATTTCCCGCATCAGGCTGGTTGCCTGCATGCCGTCCATGCCCGGCATCATGATATCCATCAGCACCAGGTCAACCGGCTGTGTCTTTACGGTTTCCAGCGCTTCCAGGCCGGTATACGCTTCCAGCAGTTCATAGCCTTCCGGCCGGAGATAGATCTTCAGTGCCGAAACGATATCTTTCTCATCATCCACGATCAGTACAGTAGCCATAGTATCCCTCCGCTGTCTCTATTCTAGAAAATACACCATTAAGAAAAAAGCCGGGAATCATTTAAGACTTTATTAAGCCTGTGCTTTATAATTTTATTGACTTTGTATAACAGTCCGGAGGACCCGCATGCACACACAATTGACCCTTGATGACATTCAGGCCGCGCACCGGCGGATCGCGGCCGGTATTTACCGCACCCCGCTGGAGGAATCCCTTTACCTCTGCGGCGAGCGGCGCCGTTACTTCTTCAAACTGGAAAGCCTGCAGACCGTGCGGAGCTTCAAGATCCGCGGGGCCCTGAGCAAGATGACCACCCTCACGGCGGAGGCGAGGGAAAACGGTGTCGCGACCGTCTCCTCGGGAAACCACGGTTCAGCCGTTGCCTATGCGGCCGCCAGACTCGGTATTGAAAAAGCCGTGATCATCGTGCCGGAGAACACACCCCAGGCCAAGACCGACCGGATTGCCTTCTACGGCGGCGAGGTGCTGCGGCTGGGCAGGGATTATGACGAGGCCCACCGGCTGGGCATGGCCTATATCGAAGAACACGGGCTGACCTTCATCGATGCCTACTATGAGGATCCCCTGATCTATGCCGGCCAGGGCACCATCGCCCTGGAAATCCTTGACCAGAATCCGGAAATCGACACGATTGTCTGCCCCATCGGCGGGGGCGGCCTGATTACCGGGATCGCCGCGGCTGCCAAGGCCCTCAAGCCGGATATCCGTATCATCGGTGTCCAGACCGAGGCCTGCCCGGCCATGATTGCCAGCCTCAGGGAAAACGTCTTTTATGAGGAATACCCGGTCACCGGGGACACGGTCTGCGACGCGCTGGTCGGCGGGGTCGGCAAGCTGAGCTATGAACTGCTCGGCGGTCTGCTCGATGACATCATTGAAGTAAAGGAAGAAACCATCCGGCGGGCCGTAAAGCATATGATCCTCAACGAAAAGCATATCGCCGAAGGCGGCAGCTGCACCACCGTAGCCGCGGTCATGGACGAACCGGAACGCGTCGGCGGCACGAATATCGCCTTGGTCATCAGCGGCGGGAATATTGACGCGGAACTGATCAGGAAACTTGTCAGTGAGTAAAGGAGACCGGTATGACAGTAAACTATGATGATTTTCACCGTATCACCTGCACCACGAAAATAAAGGAAATCCGGGACGGCTGGTATCTGTTCGAGGACACGGTCTTCTATGGTGAAAAAGGCGGCATGCCGGACGATCAGGGGACCATCAGCGGGCTGCCGGTCACGGCTCTGAAGTGGGACGGGGATGAACTTCTCCACCGGGTGGACGGCATCCTGCAGGACCCGGTTGAAATGGCGGTAGACTGGCCGCTGCGGCTGCTCAACACAGCTGTCCAGACCGGCCTGCACTGCCTGGACGGCTATTATGAGCAGATCGGCCAGCGCATTATCGCCTTCAGCGTCAACCCGGAAAACCAGTGGTATGAGACCGACGGCCCGGCAGCTGACCTGGCTGATGTGCAGCGGTATATCGACGATGTTATCGCGGCCGATCACCCGGTCCGCTTCACCTATGTCAAAGGGACGGACTATCCGGACCCGGCCTACCGGAAATATGAACAGGTGCGCCTGGTGGAAATCATTGATGTCAACACCCAGCCCTGCGGCACCCTGCATGTCAGCCGCACCGGTGAGATCGGCAGTTTTGTGCTCCTCG
>JAFOIT010000129.1 GCA_017420585.1 Solobacterium sp. | reverse complement strand
TTCCTCCCCGAGCGTATAATCCGGGATGCGGATCCGCCGCCGGACAACGGTCATGCGTACACCTCCCGCTTAATCGCAGACATTGAAGTTGGTATCCGCATATCCTTTCAGCACCGCTGTCATTTCCGGACCGTATTCCTTCTCGAAATCGGCCATGACCGCATCACAAACCTGTTCCCCTTCGGCCCCGAAGATGGCCTTTGTGACTTCGGCATAGGCATAGTAGGAATTGGCACAGTGATAGTCAAACCCCTTCACATATTCCATCTTCTTCGGATGGGCTTCGCCTTCCTTCAGTCCGGCATTGCGGATGATGTGCTGGCAGAAGCCGCTCTTGTGCAACGTATTCGGCACTTCATAGACAATATACGGATTAAAGCCCCGGCAGATTGAATTGTCCAGGTGTGCACAGTATGTGTCACCGGCATCAATCAGATCCATGGCTTTAAACTGAGCATGCCAGGGGCACTGGGTAATATGAATGGACAGATCCGGGGAGAGCGACTCGATCGTCGAACGGTTCTCAATACCCTCTGCCAGTACTTCCGAAGTATTGACCCATTCGCCGTATTCCATATAGGTCCCATAGGTCAGCTCCCTGCCGTCCCGGATGGCCCGCTGAGCCATGCGCCGGCCGCGGCTTTCCGCATAGTACTGGGTTCCGTGGATGAATGCCTTCTTTCCCCGTTCCCCAAAGGAAGCCGTCAGTTTTTCATAGAATTCCGCCGCTATCCAGGCGTGTGTTTTTTCTGTAAACATGGCATATACCTCCGTCTTCATCATACCAAATCACCGGGATCTGCGGGATTCTTCCTTTGCCGGTCTAATAACTTGAAACCATGATAAACATCTGTTAGTTTTGAAGCAGAGGTGAATAATCATGTCAATCAAAGAACTGGTTTTAAAGAACCGCAGCTACAGAGCTTATGACGAATCCTACCAGCTGACCGAACAGGACATGCGCGACTATATCGAGCTGTGCCGGTACTGCGCGACATCCGGAAACATTCAGGCCCTGAAGTTCTATACCGCCTGGGAGCGGGATGAAGTCGATGCCATTGCCAAGTGCACACACTGGGGCAAGGACAGGCCGTATCCGGGCATCAACCCGAGCGGCTTCATCGTCATCCTGCAGGATACCGATATTGACAAGCGCATGTGGGCCTGGTGGCGTGACGCCGGTGTCGCAGCCCAGACCATCCTGCTGAGCGCTGCCGAACAGGGTCTGGGCGGCCTGATGATCGGCAGCTTTGATAAGAACCCGCTGCGCGAAGTCCTGAAACTGGCCGACAATCTGAAGATCCTGCTGGTCGTTGCCATCGGCAAGCCCACGGAACAGAGCGTCATCGAAGATGTCGACGCTGACGGTGAAGTCCGTGTTCACCGGGATGAAAACAACGTCACCCATGTCAAGAAGCGCCCGCTGGACGAACTGATCGTCAAGCGCGGCTGATTCCGCATACGAAAAGCACTGCCATTCATTTCATTGGCAGTGCATTTTTTATGCATGATGCGTCAGCGGGCGAAGTATTCCGTCAGCTTCTGCCGGAAGAACGGAGCCCACCAGAGCCTGTATCCGGCTTTTGTCGGATGAATCGGATCGGCCATGTACAGATCATATTCATCATCCTCCATGGTGCTGAGATCCATCTCATTCCAGAGGTCGGCAACTTCGATATTCCACTTCTCCTTCAGTTCCAGCAACAGATTCACCATCTGCCGATACAATTCTGCGTTAAATTCTGTGCCGGTATAGAACATGACCGGACAGTTCCAGGTCTGCTTTGCATAGGCAATGATATATTCGATCGCCCCGGCAATGGTCATGGTATCAAAAGCAGCCGGGTCTTTTCCTTCCGCCGGACTTCCCAGCGGCATATTCTGAATGCAGTCGTTGGTTGACAGCTGACAGACAAACATATCCGGGGCAAAATCTGCCGGGATCGTCTTCATCCTCTTGATAAACGAAGGTCCCATCTGGTCTTTATCCACCATGGTGGTGCCGGCCAGTGCTTCCTTGAACATAACAATGCCGTCTTCCTTCTGCAGATAATCACAGAAAGATTCATTCATGGCCATCGTCCCGGCCATGACAGAGGAACCAAGGAAGATAATCCGCTTCCCTTTGAGAGGACTGTCCGAATTTTCCGCCGCAGCCGCCACGGCATATTCGGGCGCATTTCCCGGCATTTTCATCAGCATCTCCCCGAACATCTTCATGTACTGCTGAACTGTCTCCGGCGTTGCCTTTGATACGTCGAACTCCTGATAATTGATTTTTCTGATCTCCATGTCTGTATTCCTTTCTGTTTACAGACAAATTCTAATCTGCGGAATCTGCAGCTTCCTGTATAATTCTTTTAAACAGACCAGATCTGGACTGTTTCCGGAAAAAAGTACAGATATGAAATATGAGTTTTCAGAAAACATGCCGCGCAGCCGCAGAAGAACCCTGAATACTTTTGCCGGCGCGCTGCAGAGCCTGCTTCTGCAGAAAAGCTTTGATGACATTACGGTCAGGGATATCTGCGAACTGAGCCTGCTGCCGAAATCAACTTTTTATAATTATTTTGATGATAAATACGATCTCCTGAACTTCCTGTTCTATTACTCCCGACAGGCAATTACCGGTGCATACGGCGACTGGGACATGTACAGTCTGAACAAAGCAGCCGCAGTGGTTTCTGCCATTCTGGTTGATCATCGGGATGAGTTACGGCGCATCCTTGAACTGAACCCGGACGGCAGCACATTTCAATGGGTTCTTCTGCAGTTTGCCATCAGGGCCTTTGACCGGATCCGGATCAAATTCAAAACAGACAGTGAGGATGATTTTCCGCCCGAACTCCAGGCAAAAATCAATGCCTATAAACTGCTTGCCGTCATGGAATGGATTATCCGGCGCACAGACATTGATCTTGCGGAAACTCTGCGGCTGCTTGGGCAGATCCTTTCGACAGAAAACGAACCGCAGGACATCTGACACAAAAGGGGAAATCCGCTTCCCCTTTTTCAGTATTGCGCTTCCGCCAGTCTGCCCGGACTATTTTTCACAGATAGCGGCCGGTGATGCTTTCAGGGCAGTTTTTCACTTCCTGCGGCGTGCCGGCTGCCACAATCCGCCCGCCGTCCTCACCGCCTCCGGGACCCATGTCGATGATGTAGTCAGCGCTGCGGATCACATCGAGATCGTGCTCGATGACAATGACCGTGGCGCCATGGTCCAGCAGGGTGCGGAAGACGTTCATCAAGGTTTCCACATCCCGGGGATGCAGACCAATCGTCGGTTCATCGAACACAAAGACGGAATCATCCTGGCGGCGGCTCATCTCACTGGCCAGCTTCAGCCGCTGGGCTTCACCGCCCGAAAGACCCGGTGTCTCTTCCCCGAGGGTCAGATAGCCAAGCCCGAGATCCCGCAGGATCTCCAGCCGCGGCCGTACGGCCTTCATGTCCTGGCAGAACTCCAGGGCCGTAGCGACATCCATGTCCATCAGTTCCGGCAGGGACTTCGTTTCCTTCTGCTTATTGGTAAACCGGATGCGGCCGGCCACCCGGCTGTAGCGGGAACCGTGACACTCCGGACAGGGAATATCCACATCCGGCAGGAACTGCACATCCAGCGAAATCTGGCCGGTGCCGTCACAGACCGGACAGCGCAGCGAGCCGGTATTGTACGAGAAGTCGCCGGCCTTGTATCCGCCCTTGCGGGCAGCTTCCGTGCGACCATAGATGCGCCGCAGTTCATCATGGACCCCGGCATAGGTGGCCACGGTCGAGCGGACATTGATGCCGATCGGCACTGCGTCAATCAGTTTGACATGTTTGATGCCTTCCGCTTCGATCGTTTTGACGTGGTCCGGGATCTTTGTCTCATTGCAGAGACCATCCAGCCCCGGCACCAGGCTTTCCAGCACCAGGGTCGTCTTGCCGGAGCCGGACACACCGGTGATCACCGTCAGCCGGTTTTTCGGAATCATTACAGACAATGGCTTGACGGTATGGATCGCTTCTGTTTCCAGTTTGATTGTCCCGGCCGCAAACAGGTCTTCTGCCTGATCATTGCGGTCTGCCGGTTCGGCGGCCAGATAGTGCCCGATGATCGAGTCAGGATTGGCCTGCAGGTCTTCGACCGTGCCCTCTGCGATCACCGTACCGCCGGCTGAGCCGGCCCCGGGACCCATTTCGATCAGCCAGCCGGATTCCTTCAGGATCTGCGTGTCATGATCCACCAGCAGGACCGAATTGCCGTCACTGACCAGATCATGCATGACATCGTTCAGGCCGGTGATGTTGGCGGGATGCAGGCCGATCGAAGGCTCATCCAGCACATACAGCACCCCAGTTGTCCGGTTGCGCACGGCCCGGGCCAGCTGCACTCTCTGCCGCTCGCCGGTGGACAGGGTCGCCCCGGCCCGGTCCAATGTCAGATAACCGAGGCCCAGGTCAACGAGCCGCTTGGCGGTCTCCAGATAGGATTCGTAGATATTCACGGCCATCGGCCGCATCTCTTCCGGCAAAGAAGCCGGTACTTGTCTGACCCATTCGATTGATTCCTTCAGGGTCATCTCACAGGCTTCGGCCAGGCTGATGCCCATCAGTCGCGGGGCCCTGGCCTCTTCCGAAAGCCGGGTGCCGTGACATTCGGGGCAGACCTCTTCCTTCAGGAATTTCTCCACCCGCTTCATGCCCTTTTCGTCCTTGACCTTGTTCAGGGCATTCTGCACGGTTGCCACCGCGCTGTAATAGGTAAAATCCATCTCCCCGGCCGTGGCATTTTCCGCCTTCTTCGGCCGGTAGAAAATATGTTTCTTCACCATCGGACCGTCATAGACGATCTCTTTTTCTTCTGCCGTCAGATCCTTGAACGGGATATCCGTGCGCACGCCCATGGCCTGGCAGACATCCGTCATCAGTGACCACATCAGGGAATTCCACGGGGCCACCGCGCCTTCGTTGATCGTCAGGTTTTCATCCGGCACCAGTGTACTCCGGTCCACGGTCCGCACAACCCCGGTCCCGCCGCAGCACCGGCATGCACCCCGGGAATTGAAGGCCAGATCCTCCGCCCCCGGGCCGTAGAAATGTTCACCGCATACCGGACAGACGATTTCCTGCATGGCTGCCACCTGCAGCCCCGGTTCCGCATAGTGGCCGTTGGGACAGCGGTGCGATGCCAGTCTTGAAAACATCAGCCGCAGGCTGTTCAGCAGCTCTGTCATCGTGCCGAAGGTGGAACGGATCCCCGGTACCGCCGGCCGCTGGTGCAGGGCCAGTGACGCCGGCACATACAGCACCTCATCCACGTCGGCCCGGGCTGCCTGGGTCATCCGCCGCCTCGTATAGGTGGACAGAGATTCCAGATACCGCCGCGATCCTTCCGCATATAAAACGCCCAGGGCAAGCGAGGACTTGCCTGAGCCTGAAACGCCGGCGACGCCGACAATCTGATGGAGCGGGATATCCACATCGATATTCTTCAGATTGTGGACCCGTGCTCCCCGGACTTCGATTTTATCCGGTTCTTCCTTTCGCATGTCAGAACCTCCTGCAGGGTATTATTTTCCGTAATCAGCGCTCGGATCAAAGGCCATGAACGGATACGGACAGATTTCCTTCATGGTATGGGTATAGATCTTCCCGGACGGGCAGGTCACGTAAACCGGCACATCCATGTCAAAGCAGAATTCCGTCATCACCTGACGGCAGGCCATGCACGGGGCCCCGTCTTCCTCGGTGCTGCCGGCCACCGCCAGCGCCTTGAACTTCCGGCAGCCTTCTGAAACCATCTTAAAGATGGCCGTCCGCTCGGCACAGACCGTCATGCCGTAGCTGGCATTCTCGATGTTGCAGCCGGTATAGATCCTGCCGTCTTCCCCGAGCACGGCCGCCCCGACCATGAACCGGGAATACGGGCAGTAGGCATTTTCTCTCGCCTTGCGGGCTTCCTGACAAAGTGTTTCCTTCATTGTTTATTTTCCCTCTCTGCTTTCATCCAGAAATATCTTCAGTTCCTGCGGCAGCCTGGTCACAAACCGCACTGTCCGGCACCCATGCTCCTTCAGCAGGCTCAGCGGATACCGCCCCCGTTCGTAGAATTCCTGCAGGGTCAGGGCGTTTGCCCCGTCATCGCCGTGCCCGGTCACCAGGCAGCGCGCCACGAGGCAGGAGTACGGTGCCGCATAGTAGATGTAGACGGTATCGCCGGTCTGCATCTTCTTTTTTGTATGCCAGTAGCGGGTTTCCCTCTGCCGGAATGCCCCAAGCACATCGAAGTAGGCCGGATTGGCCGGGATCAGCCAGTCCGACGGGGCCAGGTCGGCTTTGCGGGTTTCCGTAAAGCTGCGGCTGTCTGCCAGCAGCTGCGCGATCATTTCATCCGGTACACCGCTGTCCAGCAGCACGGAAATCCAGTTTTTCTTATTCATGTGATAGGCCGGCCAGATCCCCGGCACAGCCAG
>JAFOIT010000128.1 GCA_017420585.1 Solobacterium sp. | reverse complement strand
CCTGAACGGTGACACGGGTTTCAGGGATGAAAGCCTGCAGGAAGGCTTTGAAAAACTGAACCTTCTGAAAACTGAACTGGAAACGAACCGGGATGCCTATCAGGAACTGTACAACTATAACCGGATCCTGGACTGCATCGATAATGTCCTGCGCGCCCGGGAACTGGCGGCCAGATATGCCGGGGATGACGGCATGACGGAGGGCGGCCGGTACCGGGACGAGATGATGGCACAAAGAGTCATGGAAATCGCCGCCGCGATGCCCGATTCCCGTCTGATGATCAGCGGGCACAACGGGCATATCGGCTATGCCGGCAGCTATACAAAGACGATGGGTTCATTCATCCGGGATGAACTTGGGGATCAGTACTTTGCCATCGGCACGGATTACTTCATCTCCCTCTGCAATATGCCGGACAGCAGCGGCAGAAGAGCCGATCACAGGTTTGTTTCCGGTGATATACTGGCTTATCAGGCCAGGGATCTGGGAACCTATTATCTGGATTTTTCCCGGGCAGACAAAGAATCTGAACTGTACGGATATATTGATAAACCCATCTATACAGGCAGCCTGGGCGAAGGCTACAGCATCCTGAACACCATTCTCCAGGATACCGTCAGGCTTTACTGTGAACCTGATTTCCTGTATGACGCCATGATCCTGGTCTATGAATGCACCCCGCTGCGCCTGCTGGATACAGCAGAGTAGCGTACCAGCCGCAAAAGAAAAACACCCTGGCAGTGTCTGTGCACGCACAGGGTGTTTTTTTCCTGTTACTGCTTGAAGACTTCGCCGCCCTTCATGACGAAGGAAACATGGCGCATCGTTTCGATGTCCTTGAACGGGTCCCCGTCCACGGCAACGATATCAGCGAACTTGCCGGCTTCAACGGTGCCGATCTTGTCTTCCATCATCAGCATTTCCGCGTTGACCCTGGTCACTGCCTGCAGGATATACCCGACCGGCAGGCCGGCATCAGCCATGTACTTGAATTCGACTGTCTGGGTGCCGTGGAAGTTGAACGGTGTACCGGCATCGGTGCCCCAGCAGATCTTGACGCCCTTCTTGTAGCACTTCATCAGGTTGGTATAGTGATTGGCCACACAGAAGGCTGCCTTTGCAACGTTCTCCGGATGAATGCCAGCAGCCACGCCGTTGTCGACAATGGCTTTTGCGGCGACAATTGTCGGAATCAGGTAGGTGCCTGTTTCGGCCATCATGTCGATTGCCTCGTCATCCATCAGCATGCCGTGCTCAATGGTCCTGACCCCGGCTTTCATGGCATTCTTCATGCCCTTGGCGCCATGGCAGTGAATGGAGGAATTGCGGCCCCGGTCATTGGCGATGTCAGCCGCCGCCTTCAGTTCATCAAATGTCAGTTCCGGTGCGCCCGGTTCATCTCCCATGGACATGACGCCGCCGGTGCCCATCAGCTTGATCTGGTCAGCCCCGTACTTGAATACCTTGCGGGCTGCGTCCCTTGCCTGGTCAGCGCCGCTGATGACAAAGGCACCGTAATCACCGGCATCAATGGCCAGCGGGTAACGGCTGTCCGCGTGTCCGCCGGTTGCTGTGATCGGCTTGCCGGATGTGATCATGCGCGGGCCCTTGATCCGGCCGGCGTCGATCGCCTTTTTCAGGGCAACATCCTCGAAGTCAAAGGAGCCTTCATCGCGGATTGTCGTGAAGCCGGCCATGAGGTCCTTCTCCAGGTTGAGCATGCCGTTGATCGTGTTTTCCGCTGCCGTCTTGGAAACGACTGCCGCTTCACCGCTGTAGATGCTGTGCATGTGGCCGTCAATCAGGCCCGGCATGATGAACTTGTCACTGAGATCAATGACTTCGCAGTCGGTTGTATCAGCCTTTTTGACTGTCTTGACATCGGTGATCTTTCCGTCTTCGATGAAGATGACCATGTTCTTCTGAACTTTGTCATTGGCTGCTGTGAATAATTTGCCGCAGAGGATTGCTTTTTTCATATCCTTTCTCCTTTAATTGTTAGACAAATTGTAATTCTGCCATGCACAAACAGACAATCCCTTTTTACTGAACAGACAATAATTAAATCCGCTTCGGCTCAGCAGGCCTTATTCTCTGCCTGTGTTGCTGCACCGGTTTCACCAGCATGCCCGCAGCAGTGCATAGCAGCAGTTCACATTATTCGTGCCGGAGGCTTTTTTGCGGATTATGCATTTATGATAAAGTAATTGTTAGATAGACACGGAGGTATCTTATGAATCCCAGTGAAATTCAGGCAATGATGCTGAAGATCTTTCAGGAAACGGATCTGAACACCGTCCACCTTCCTGAAGAGGATATTGATATTCCCATTCTTGAAGAACCGCTCATGGCTGTCGCTGCCGCAGATGATCCGCTGTTTGCCGAACTGAAAAAGCCCGAGGCCATCAGCCCCGACTGGATGGCCCCGCAGGAATGGCTGCCGGAGGCAAAGAGCGTCATTGTGTTCTTCTTCCCGTATTCCGAAGGTGTCCGAGGCCGGGCTGCCGCTTCAGATGAACCGATCAACGAAGCCTGGCAGTACGGCTATCCGGCCGGCAGCCAGGTTTCCAAGGATCTGACCGCGGTCCTGCAGAAAGAACTTGAAGCAGTCGGGATCGTTGTTTCCAACCCGATTGCGGACCCGCGCTTCGTCTCAAAGCGCGTCCCGGTGAAAACCGCGGGGGAAGATGACCTTCACTTTACACCGACCTGGTCCACCCGCCACGCAGGATACATTGCCGGCCTCGGCACGTTCGGCATCCATCGTCACATGATCACGGAAAAAGGCTGCTGCGGAGCCCTGACCACACTCATCCTGGATACATTTGTTGAACCGACGGAACGGAAATACACCGGGCTCTATGACAACTGCATCAAGTGCGGTCTCTGTGCCGTGCGCTGCCCGGCTGAAGCGATCACGATCGAGAATCTGCGCAACCTGAAGAAATGTTCCGAATACGGCGGCTGGATGCGCGAGCAGTTTAACAGCAGTGCCTGCGGCAAGTGCATGGTGGCCGTGCCGTGCGAGCATGCCAACCCGGCTGCTACGGAATAACCGCAAAAAAACACAGATCTGCATCTGTGTTTTTTTTCTGTCTCAGAGATAACGGATGATTTCGTCTGCAGGCCGCTTGTCAAAATGCTTCGGCAGCGGCTTGAATTCCGGATCCGCGTAACCGATCGGCATGAGCAGCACCGGTTCCTCGTTCTCCGGCAGGGCAAACATCTCCTTTGCCTTGGCCGGGGTGAAGAAGTTGACCCAGCATGTGCCCAGGCCTGCCTCGGCCGCCGCCAGCATCACATAAGTCGCGGTAATTGAGCAGTCCTCATCGCCGGAATGATGTTCCGGTTCCTCCGGATAGTGGAAGATTTCATCCTTGTTATAGGTGAACAGCAGGCATGCCGGGGCCCCGTAGATGCAGCGGGAGAGCGCGTTCGCCTTTTCCATGGCTTCCGGGGAGGTCAGCACATAGATCCGGGAAGCCTGGGCATTTCTTGCGGTCGGTGCCTTGTTTACGGCAGTTTCAAGAACCTGGTTCAGCTTGTCCGCTTCAACCGGACGGGAAGAGTACTGTTTGACCGAGTATCTCAGATCGGCCAGTTCTGCAAATGTCATAATAATCTGCCTCCTTGTTCTATACAATATTTTAATTCATTCGGGATCGTGACAGCTGGGTTAATGCTTCTGCACCTTCCGGCCGCGGTAGTACAGATCGCCGTTTTCATCACGCCGGAACTGGCACAGGAACTGGTCATAGCTGATCCAGCTGAGGCCCGGGTAGTTGGCGTGGGCCATGTTATGCACCCGCCCCATGACGGCCAGCGGCACCCCGGCTTCATCCGGGAAGCTGCACCAGTCAACCGGCCAGGATGTCCAGGTTTCCCGCACCTGGCTGTCAAGGCCGAAGTGCTTCATCTTCTCCAGGAAACTTATCTTCATCTCCGGATTGACGGTAAACGGCAGGTCCGCGTCCTCCCCCTGGAAGGAACAGATCGGGTCGTGGTCACCGAAGATCCATAGCAGCGGGGCCCCGCACTCACTTTCCGGGAAGGTCCGGTGCAGGATACTTTCCGAACGCAGGGCTGACCAGGCCGCCACCGCCGCAAACAGTTCGCCGGCTGTATGGCCGAGCACATCGCTCATCATCCCGCCGCTGCTCTGGCCGCAGGCATAGATCCTTGTCCGGTCCACCGGCAGACGGCCTGCCAGATCATCAATCAGGGCCCGGATGAACTTCACATCATCCACCGGTTCCCCGTCGTAACGGCCGCACCAGAGGGATACATTCCGGATCCCGCCCGGCTTCTGCTGGTGGATGCCGGCCTGCGGGAATACCGCGATAAACTTCCGTTCTTCAGCCACAATGGACATGCCGCTGAGCCCGAAGAAGGTTTCCGCGCTGCCCCCGCGTCCGGGCATGATCAGCACGAGCGGCCACTTTTCATCAGCGGTGTAGCCGGCCGGCACATACTCGTACCAGAGCCGGGTCATGCCGTCCACGTCCATGGTCTTCTTTACGGCCCCGCAGGCTTCCGGGTCACGGCGGTACCGGAGCTGCTTGCCGCCCTGGCCGCGGT
>JAFOIT010000127.1 GCA_017420585.1 Solobacterium sp. | reverse complement strand
TCAGCTGTCCTGCAATATTAAAACAGGAACCGGATTCTTCTGCCCAAGTCCATAAGAAAAACTTTATATCCTTAGTTTAACATTGTAATGCATTTCAATATTTTTTTATTTATGAGTTTTTATAAAAATATTTTATGTTTTGAGTCATGTCTGGACGGCAGAACAGCAGTAACGCATATGGGACAGCAAAAAAAACAGACCCCGTTCCTGCCGGAAGGAGTCTGTCTTTTGAATCTGATCTGTCCGCGGGTGCTTACAGGTGCAGCACGCGTTCCTTGATTTCCTGGGTGCGCCCCTGGTTCCAGAACTGGGTGCCGATGTAGCCGCAGGTACGCCTTGCGACGTTCATCTTGTCCTGGTCGGTGTTGCCGCAGTTCGGGCACTTCCAGACGAGCTTGCCGGTTTCATCCTCGACAATCTGGATTTCCCCGTCATAGCCGCAGACCTGGCAGTAGTCGCTCTTGGTGTTGAGCTCGGCATACATGATGGTCTTGTAGATATGCTTCATCAGGGCCAGGACAGCCGGAATGTTGTTCTGCATGTTCGGCACTTCCACGTAGGAGATCGCGCCGCCCGGGGACAGCTGCTGGAACTGCGCTTCCTTGGTCAGCTTGTCGAAGGCATTGATTTCCTCGGTGACGTGGATGTGGTAGGAATTTGTGATGTAGTTCTTGTCCGTGACATGTTCGATGATGCCGAAGCGTTCCTGCAGGCACTTGGCGAACTTGTAGGTGGTGGACTCGATCGGGGTGCCGTAGACACTGTAGTCGATGTTCTCGGCTTTCTTCCACTTTGTGCAGGCATCGTTCAGGGCCTGCATGACTGCCAGGCCGAACTTCTTGCCTTCCTCGGATGTGTGGCTGACCCCCATCATGCGGTAGACGCACTCGGCCAGGCCGGCATAGCCCAGGGAGATGGTCGAATATCCGTTGTACAGCAGCGGGTCGATGACTTCACCCTTGTCCAGCCGGGCAATGGCACCGTTCTGCCACAGGATCGGGGCGACATCGCTCGGGGTGCCGAGCAGGTGTTCGTGGCGGATCCGCAGGGCCTTGTGGCAAAGATCAAGGCGTTCATCCATGATCTGCCAGAACTTCTCCATGTCGCCATTGCTGGAACAGGCCGCATCAACCAGGTTGATGGTGACAACCCCCTGGTTGAACCGGCCGTAGTACTTGTGCACCCCCGGCTTGTAGTTCAGGGCCTTTTCCGGGTTGCCGAATGTACCGGTGTCAGTGAAACGGTCCGGGGTCAGGAAGGAACGACAGCCCATGCAGCCGTAGACATCGCCCTTGAGTTCCCGCATCACCTTCGCGGAGATGTAGTCCGGGACCATGCGCTTGGCCGTGCAGGTGGCCGCCAGCTTTGTCAGTTCATAGTATTTGCTGTCTTCGTGGATGTTGTCTTCGTCCAGGACGTAGATCAGCTTCGGGAATGCCGGGGTGATCCAGACACCCTTTTCGTTCTTGACGCCCTGCATTCTCTGCCGCAGCATCTCTTCGATGCACATGGCAAGGTCGTCCCGGGTCTGGCCGTCCTCGACTTCATCCAGATACATGTATACCGTCACAAACGGGGCCTGCCCGTTGGTTGTCATCAGGGTAATGATCTGGTACTGGATGGTCTGGATACCGGCCCTGACTTCATCCTTCAGGCGCTTTTCAGCAATCCGGTTGATCCGTTCGCTGTCGACTTCGATCCCGGCGTCAGCCAGTTCTTCGGTCACCAGCCTTCTGAGCCGCTGCCGGCTGACATCGACAAACGGGGCCAGATGAGAGAGGGTTACCGTCTGCCCGCCGTACTGGTTGGAGGCAACCTGGGCAATGATCTGGGTGGCAATGTTGCAGGCCGTCGCAAAGCTGTGCGGCTTCTCGATCTTGGTTTCACTGATGACCGTGCCGTTCTGCAGCATGTCTTCCAGATTGATCAGGCAGCAGTTGTACATCGGCTGGGCAAAGTAATCCGCGTCATGGAAATGGATGATCCCCTTTTCGTGGGCATCGATGATATCCTTCGGCAGCAGGAATCTCCTGGTGATATCCTTTGAAACTTCACCGGCCATGTAGTCACGCTGGGTGCTGTTGACCTTCGGGTTCTTATTGGAATTCTCCTGGTTGGCCTCTTCATTCTGGCGGCCGATCAGGCTGAGGATCTGCTTGTCGGTCGTGTTGGCCTTGCGGACCAGGGCCCTCTCATACCGGTAGGTAATGTAGTTGTGGGCCAGCTGGTAGGCGTCCTGGGCCATGATTTCCTGCTCCACCATGTCCTGGATCTCCTCCACGGACAGGGCGCGCTTCACCTTGTCGCAGCGGCTGACGACATTCGCTGTGATTTCCTTTATCTTTTCTTCCGTAACCCGGGCTGTTTCCACCGTGGCAACGTTTGCTTTCCTTACGGCATTTTCGATTTTTTCGGCGTCAAATAAAACTTCTTCACCGCTTCTCTTGATTACTCTCATTGTTTATATCCCCTTCTCCTGCGGATTAGTTGCATCTCCAACTAATCGCTGTTGGCAGTATGATTATCCCACAGTCACAGGAAAAAACAAGAGAAATGATCAATGATTTTCAAATCCGTT
>JAFOIT010000126.1 GCA_017420585.1 Solobacterium sp. | reverse complement strand
TGTCCGGCCGGTGAATTCGAAGATGACGCCTTCAACCCCGGTGAAGGTACCGAGGGTTTCGTGGCTGCTGTTGCTCGGGTGCCAGGCATATGTGAAGTCGCATTCCTTGAACGCGCCGGCCCTGGCCATGAAGCCCTTGCCGGTCAGCTGTTCTTCAGCCGGGCAACCGTAGAAGATGACAGTGCCTTCCGCACCGGCTTCTTCCAGCGCTGCCTTCAGGCCGATGCAGGCACCGAGGCAGCCGACACCGAGCAGGTTGTGGCCGCAGCCATGGCCGATGCCGCCTTCAACGATCGGTTTCTGATACGGGACAAGATCCTGTGACAGGCCCGGCAGGCAGTCATATTCCGCCGCAAAACCGACGACCGGCTTGCCGGAACCCCAAACGGCCCGGATGCAGGTCGGCATGCCGTAGGCTCCGACTTCCACATCGAATCCGTTGTTCTTGAGCGCTTCCGCTGTCCAGGCTACTGCCTTGACTTCAGTCCAGCCCATTTCAGGGTTCTCCCAGATCTTAGTCGCGAGATCGATGAGTTCATCAGCGTGATCATCGATGACCTTAATGATTGTTTTTTCCATGATGGATCCTCCTGTTTTCTGCATTATAGCAGATATCAACTTTATCGTTTTACTTAATATAAAAAAACCGGCATTATTCCATGCCGGTGTTCTGCTGGCCGAGGAACAGGCCGGAGATCTGTTCCGCCAGTTCCTCCTGATCCGCGTGATTGTTCAGCAGATCCGTGAAGATGATATTGAATTCTGCCCCGGCAAAGGCCAGCAGCAGGATCCGGTCCTTTTCCCCGCGGATGTCATTCTGGTGGATCTGCAGCAGGCTGCGGTTCAGCAGATCCAGGAACAGAAAGCCAAGGCCCGACCGGTTCAGCACCGTGAGCAGGGGGATATACGGCTGGATATGGCGGAAGACCATAACCAGGCGTTCTTCGGTAAAGCGCTCCGACATGGAGGCGACCGGGTGCTGGCTGTGGAAATCCATCATGAGCCGGTAGATATAGTTTTCGATGATCTCTTCCTTGCAGGTGTAGTTGCGGTAATAGGTGGCCCGGCCGACCCCGGCATGATTGACCAGTTCGGTGACGGTGATTTCCGAAAACGGTTTCCGGTTCATCAGTTCAAAGAGGGCCTGGGTCAGGCTGTTTTCAACGACTTCATGGTCTTTGGTATGGTAATTCATAGACAAAACCCCGCATTCTGTATCGCAATGCCGACGCACAGACCGTCAGTCATACGATACAATCTGTATTGCATTCATTATAACGGAGTTCAGACAGAAAGACGATGGAGAAGACAGCGATTATTACCGACAGCAATTCCGGCATGACGGCAGAGGATGCAGAACGATATAACGTGCTGGTTGTGCCGATGCCGGTGCTGATCAACGGTAAGGAATATTTTGAAAATGTGGATATCTTCCAGGGAGAGTTTTTTCACATTCAGAAGGATGACGCCAATATCATCACGACATCCCAGCCCTCGGCCGGTTATCTTGCCAGGCTGTGGAAGGAAACCCTGAAAGAATACGACTCGATTGTCTATATCCCCATGTCCAGCGGTCTTTCCTCGTCCTGTCAGACAGCCGGGATTCTGGCCGGGGATTATGACGGCCGGGTCAAGGTGGTGGACAATCACCGGATTTCGGTAACCATGTACCAGTCGGTCCTGGATGCCTGCACCCTGCGGGCCCAGGGACATACCGCGGCAGAAATCAAAACGATCCTGGAGACGGAAGCAGCCAACTCCAGCATTTATATCATGGTTGATACGCTGAAGTACCTGGTGAAGGGCGGCCGCATTACCCCGGCCGCGGCAGCGATGGGCTCACTGCTGCATATCAAGCCGGTGCTGCAGATCCAGGGCGGCGCGCTGGACACCTATCAGAAGTGCCGGGGTGAGCACAAGGCCCGCAAGGTCATGCTGGAAGCGATGCGCCATGACCTGGATACCCGTTTCAAGGAAGAAGCGGAGCGCGGTGAGATGACACTGTATTATTCCTGCTGCGGGATCAGCCGGGAAGAAGAGGCAGCCTGGCAGGCCGTGATCCAGGAAGCGTTCCCGGAATTTACGGTACGCGGGACGCCGCTTTCCATGAGCATTGCCGTGCATATCGGGCCGGGTGCGCTGGCCATTGCATGCGCAAGAAAAATCTGACAGGCAATGCCTGTTTTTTTGCGGTAAGCATCGACTAACTGACTGCTATAATGATACGGAAAGTAGACCGTATCATGAAATACCATAAACTGTTTGCCTGGCTGACGATCTTCTGCTTTCTGGCAGCGATGATTACCGGCTACGAAAAGAAATAAAGGAGACTCCAAATGAAAAAGTTCATTATTGACCGTTCTTTCTGGGAACTGTTCCCGGACGCAACCATTGGCGTCATGCTGCTGCGCAGGTATGAAAATGCCGAAGAATCGCCGCAGGAGCTGGTCGATATGCTGGCGGAAAGCAACCGTCTGGCCGCGCAGTATCTGACCGCGGAAAACTTCAGTGACAACCCGGTTGTGCAGCTCTGGCGCCAGGCATTCCGCAAGTTCAAGACCAAGAAGGGGGTGCGCTGCAGCATTGAAGCGTTGCTGAAGCGCTCCACCGGTGAAAACCCGGTGCATACGGTCAACCCGCTGGTGGACATTTATAATTCTGCCAGCCTGCGGTACGCGCTGCCGGTAGGTTCGGAAGACATGGATACATTTGTCGGTGACCTGCGGCTGACGATCACGGAGGGCGGCGATGATTTCCATCTGATCGGTGAAGAGGAAAGCAATCCGTCACTGCCGGGTGAACTGGTCTACAAGGATGACGCCGGGGCGGTCTGCCGCTGCTTCAACTGGCGCGACGGTCAGCGGACCATGATCACAGGCCAGACCAGAAACGCATTCATGATTATTGAGAATCTGGAACCGGAACGTGTGGATG
>JAFOIT010000125.1 GCA_017420585.1 Solobacterium sp. | reverse complement strand
TTTACTGACGAGAATTCTCAAATCGATTCTGTCGATATTCGCTGTCGTATCGATCATTATCGTCATGCTGTTCACGATGATCGACAGAACCAAGATTTTTGAGAATGACCCTGTTCTGAAGAAACAGAAGGGGGATGCCCGGACAACATACATCTATAAAAAGTATGATGAGCTCGGCTACATGGACTACCAGAGAAAAGTGGATCTCTGCAAGGGCGTGTATGACGGGGAATCAGATTATAATGCCTGCCTGGTGAACGGTTCCGAAAAGCAGCAGGAAGCGCTCGGTGTCTGGGAACGAAAAGGCTATACCGTAGAATATCTCAAGAGCGGGGACCCGCTTGTTTATCATGACTTTTCCGCCTTGGAACTGCTGGGTCATTTCTATTCCCAGCTGATCGTGGTGGACAGCAAGAATGCCGTGCAGGATGAAGCCAATCCGGATCTGGAGCGGCGCTATTATACCGGCACGAACCCGGCCAACGGGACCCCGGCCATTCTCTGCAGCGGCTGCCAGTACAAGTACCAGCTGTATTTCAACGGCTCGTTCCCGTTCATTCACCAGAACAAGATCACGTTCAACTTCGGCAATTCCTACCCGAGCAACCAGGGTATTCCCACCGTCCAGGTGATCAATGAAGGTCAGGGAGCCATCAAGCCGTATGAGCAGACTTTTGATACGGGCCTGACGGAAAGCAGCGCGCTGATCCAGACCAGCTGCCAGTACAAGCCGACCCTCGACAAGCTGGACAGCAAGCGGTTCTCGGATCACTATGCCACCTGCCTGTCAGCCCACGAATCACCTTCCATGGTCGGAACTTCCTACCTGATGGGGATCATTTCGCTGATCATCGCCTATGCCTTCGGCATTCCGGCTGCGATTGACATGGCCCAGCACAAGGACAAGTTCCGTGACAAACTGGGCATCGCCTATATCAACCTGCTGGTCGCGCTGCCGTCCATGGCCTTTATCTTCTTCATGCGTTCCATCGGCACCAAGCTCGGGCTGCCGGACAAATTCCCGCAGCTGGGCTTCGGCGATATCCGTTCGTGGATCATGCCGACCGTGATTCTGGCCCTGCTGAGCACGCCGAGCCTGATGATGTGGCTGCGGCGCTACATGATTGACCAGTCCAACGCGGACTATGTCAAGTTTGCCCGGGCCAAGGGTCTGTCGGAAAAGGAGATTTTCCGTCACCACATCCTGCGCAACGCGATCATCCCGATCGTCAACGGCATTCCGAGTTCCATCATCCTCTGCATCAGCGGCGCGCTGATCACCGAATCGGCCTTTGCCGTGCCGGGCATGGGGAAGATGCTGCCGAATGCCATCAACCAGCTCAACAACAACATGGTCATTACCCTGACATTCATCTTTACGGCACTGTCCATCCTGGCCGTGCTGATCGGCGACCTGCTGATGGTTGCCGTTGACCCGCGGATTTCCCTGACCGCTAAAGGAGGCGAGTAGTCATGAGCACATTACAGGACGACCGCTTCACGTTCCAGCGGGCCGAAGATACCGCATCGGAGCATATTGCCGCGCCGCGGTATTCCTACTGGAAATCCGTGTTCCGCAAATTCTTCTCTTCCAAGCTGGCCATTGCCATGCTGATCCTGGCCGGCACGATTATCCTGCTTTCCATTTTCCAGCCGATGATCTCCGGGTATTCCCCGCGGATTACCCCGAATATCAACCGGCCGGAAATGAAATACATCCGGCCCAACAGCACCTACTGGTTCGGTACGGATGACAAGGGGAATTCCCTGTTTGACGCTGTGTGGGCAGGCACCCGCAGCTCCCTGATTGTGGCCTTTGCCGCGACTGCCATTTCAACGGTTGTCGGCGTGGCTGTCGGCATGTGGTGGGGTTTCTCCAAAAAGGTCGATGTCATCATGATCGAAGTCTACAATGTCATCGCCAACATCCCGACCCTGCTGATTGCCATGATTCTGGTTTATGCCATCGGTTCCGGCATGGGCTCGCTGATCTTTGCCCTGTCGGTCACCAGCTGGATCGGCACGGCGTATTTCATCCGTGTCCAGGTCATGATCATCCGTGACCGTGAATATAACCTGGCCAGCCGGTGCCTGGGCACCCCGACCTGGAAGATCATCACGCACAATGTCCTGCCGTATCTGATTTCGGTCATCATGACGATCATCAGCCGTGACGTGCCGGGCTTCATCTCCTATGAAGTCTTCCTGTCCATGGTCGGCGTCGGTCTGAACCGTGATATCCCGTCGCTGGGCCAGATGATCCGTGACTACAGCCCGTACCTGATCAGCACCCCGTATCTGTTCTGGATCCCGGTTGCCGTATCGGCGGTGATTTCCGTTTCACTTTACATTGTCGGCCAGACCCTGGCAGATGCCAGTGATCCGCGCACGCACATGGTTTAAGGAGGTGCCTTATGTCAGAAAACAGGAATATCATTCTGTCAGTCAGGAACCTCGAAGTCAAATTCAAGGTGCGCGACCGGGTGCTGACCGCCATCCGCAATATCTCCATGGATTTTGAGGAGGGCAAGGTTGTGGCGATCGTCGGTGAATCCGGCTCCGGCAAGTCGGTCTTTACCAAGACCTTCACCGGTATGCTGGAAATCAACGGTGAAGTCTCCCAGGGGGAAATCTGGTTTGAAGGCCAGGATCTGGCCAAGATCACGAATCCGGCCGAGTGGGAAAAGATCCGCGGCAAGAAGATCGCGACGGTCTTCCAGGACCCGATGACTTCCCTGAACCCGGTCAAGACCATCGGTGACCAGATTTCCGAAGTCATCATCAAGCATCAGGGAAAATCGAAGGGTGAAGCGAAGCAGATGGCAATCGATCTGATGGCCAAAGTCGGCATCCATAATCCGGAACTGCGGTTTGACGAATATCCGTTCATGTATTCCGGCGGTATGCGCCAGCGTATCGTCATCGCGATTGCCCTGGCCTGCCGGCCGAAGATCCTGATCTGTGATGAACCGACAACAGCTCTGGATGTGACCATCCAGGCCCAGATCATCCGGCTGATCAAGGACCTGGCCCAGGAATACGGCTTTACAACGATTTACATTACCCATGATCTGGGCGTGGTGGCCAATGTGGCCGACACGGTCGCGGTCATGTATGCCGGTCAGATTATCGAGTACGGCAGTGTGGATGAGATCTTCTATGACAGCCGGCACCCGTATACATGGGGGCTGATGTCCTCCCTGCCGCAGCTGGGTGAGAAGGGCGAGGAACTCTTTGCCATCCGCGGTACGCCGCCGTCGCTGTTTGAGGAGATCAAAGGCGATGCCTTTGCGCCCCGCAACAACTACGCGATGAAGATCGATTACGAGGAAGAACCGCCGTTCTTCAAGGTGTCGGATACCCATTATGCCAAGACATGGCTGCTGGATCCGCGGGCCCCGCATGTGGAGCCGCCGGCCGCGGTGCAGGAACTGCATGCGCGGATGCTGGCCCTGACGGCGAAAGGAGGGACTTACGGTGAGCGTGAATGAGACCATGAACGAAAAAGAAGAACTGCTTTCCGTTGAGCACCTCGAAGTCACTTTCAACAACAGCCGCAAGCACCGCTTCCGGGCGGTCAAGGACGCCAACTTCAAGATTTACAAGGGCGAGACATTTGCCCTGGTCGGTGAATCCGGCTCTGGCAAGACGACTATTGCCCGGGCCATTATCCGGCTCAACGATACCAGTGCCGGCGATATCATCTTCAAGGGCAAGAAGATCAACGGCAAGCTGTCGGCCGAAGACAAGAAGTGGGTCCAGCGCAACATTCAGATGATCTTCCAGGACCCGGCCGCTTCCCTGAACGAAAGAGCGACGATTGACTACTGTGTTTCCGAAGGCCTGTACAACTTCAACCTGTTCAAGGATGAGGCGGACCGGGAAGCCAAGGTGGACCGGGCGCTGAATGAAGTCGGTCTTCTGCCGGAGCACAAGTCCAGGTATCCGCATGAATTCTCCGGCGGCCAGCGCCAGCGGGTCGGCATTGCCCGGGCCATGATCATGGAGCCGGAATTCATCATCGCCGATGAACCGATTTCCGCCCTGGATGTTTCCATCCGGGCCCAGGTGCTGAACCTGATGAACAAGTTCAAGGAAGAGCGCGGGCTGACCTATATGTTCATCGCCCATGACCTCAGCGTAGTCCGTTACTTCGCCGACCGGATCGCCGTCATCCATAACGGCCGGATTGTCGAAGTGGCACCTTCCGATGTCCTGTTCAAGTATCCGCTGCACCCCTACACGCACTCGCTGCTGCAGGCCGTGCCGATGCCGGATCCGCAGATCGAAAAGGCCAAGGAACTGGTCATCTACGATGAATCCAAGCGGGATCTCTCCGGCCCCAAGCCGCTGCTGCAGGAAATCCGCCCGGGTCACTTTGTCTTCATGAATGACCGCGAACGGGCCGAATACGAAAAGGTCCTGGAGCATCTCGAACAGCAATAAAAAAATACGGTTTCTGCCAGTGGCAGTGACCGTTTTTTTAATACATGAGCACATAGATGGCTGTCAGGAGCAGGGCAATGGCCAGCATGATCAGGCCGGCCGGCAGGGCGGGGTTGGGCTGGGTGCTGCGCTCACTGCGGAGGCGCTCCCGGTAAGCCGTATAGGAACTGCCGCTGCTGCGCCAGGTAAAGAAGCTGAAGATGCCGTCCTTCCAGAGAAATATGATGAAGCCCCAGACTGCCAGCAGGCCGGAAAGGACCGACAGGGCGTCAACAAACCGCAGCAGGAACGGTGCCTGCAGGTTGCCGTACAGCCCGGCCAGGACAACAACACCGGCGCAATAGCGCAGGACCGTCCGCTTCTCAGTGTTCAATGCCATGACAGGACCTCCTTCCGGTCTGAGTATATCGGTGAATCCGCACGGAAGAAAACGGCATTTCCCGTATGTGCAGATATCATTTCCATACCATCACCTGTCATTATTCTACAGGATTTCAGATCGGATAAAAGATGAATAAGTAAATGCCGGATGCTGTAAGTATGCTATAATACTTTTGATTTCAGGAGGACTTTTAATCATGGGAGTTGTGGACAAACTCAGAAACTTCGTCGCGCCTGTTGAAGAGGATGAAGACGAAGAATACGAGGAAACAGAAGAAGTAGAATACAGACAGAGTGAGACAAAGCCTGTCAGCACGTACGAAACACCGAAGAATGCCAAAGTGCAGAAGCAGGTTTCCGCAGATACCAAGATGGTTCTGTTTGAACCGCGCAGCTTCGAGGAAGCAGAGGAAATCGCCCGCCACCTCAAGCAGAGAAGGGCAGCAGTTGTCAACCTGCACAAGCTGCAGCGTGACTATGCACAGCGCACCATCGATTTCCTGACCGGTGTTGTCTTCGCGCTTGACGGTACAATCCAGAAGATCGGACATAACGTCATTCTGTGCACACCGCGGTCCATCGGTGTTGACGGCGTGATTTCGCTCGACAATTCCGATGACTGATCATGCAGAAACGGAGGCGGTGCTGATCCGTCTCCACGATCTGCAGGAACAAAGCATGCGCTGGCAGAAACAGACCGAATCGTTCTTTCTGAACGAAGAGGAACTGGCAGCGGCGCAGAAGGTATTTTTTCCGTCGGAAACCGTACGGTATGACGGCGGGTATCCGGAAGCCCGGAAGAAAAAAGTCATCTTCAGCCTGGAAGGGGAAGATGACTTTTCTGATATCGTCTGCCTGATGGCGGAGATTGACAACCGCTTCCGGCCGATCGGCCACCGGGATGTGCTCGGGGCCCTGATGCACCTGCAGATCGACCGTCATTCCTTCGGGGATTTCTGGGTCGATGACAGCCATATCTACCTGTATACAAACGCAACCATGGGCCGCTTTCTCTGCCAGGAACTGAACCGGATCGGTTCTCATTCCGTGTCGTTTTCCGTGATTGATGAGCACCCGGTGCAGGTCTTCCGGACCCGGACGTTCGAGAAGGTGATCAGCAGTGTCAGGGCGGACGCGGTGGTGGCGGCTCTGGCGGAATGCAGCCGGGCTGATGCCAAGGATCTGATCCGCCGGGGACTGGTGCAGCTGAACCATGTCACGCTTGCCGATGCGGATGAAGTATGCAATAATAACTGTACGATTTCCATCCGCGGATCGGGTCGTTTTGTGCTGAAAGAAGTGCTGCGGAAAACGAAAAAAGACCGCTGTGTGGTGGAATTCGAGCAGTTTATCTGAAAAGGGGACAGACCATGACAGCACCAAGGCCCACATTCAGGGTCATGAAAAACGGATATGACCGGTTTGCGGTCGATGATGCTGTGGAGCGGTATGCCCGGCAGGTAGAACAGCTGCAGCAGAAGATGGCCCTGTATGAGCAGGAACTCGTCAGCGCCGAACAGCGTTACCGGGATCTTCTGAGCCAGTATCAGAACCTGGAGAATTCCCTGGAAGCCAGGCGGCAGGCAGCGGACAACATTGCCCGGCTGTCATTGCGGGAAGCGAACGATATTATAGACACGGCACAGCACAATGCCGATGCGATTATAAGGGAGGCACTGAGCACCGCCCGGCTGATCCTGACGGATCTGTCGAAACTGTACGGCGATGCGGACAGTGTAAAAGCCACAACCCGGGCCAAACTGGAAGGGCTGCTCCGTGAGCTGGATGAATTCCGGCTGCCGCGGATGCCTGACCTGAGATGGCTTCAGGAAGCAGAAAAGAAGATGCGTTGAACAGGACGCGCCGGTCAGACGGAAGTATAGAGAGCCTGCGGATGGTGCAAGCAGGACGGAACTCTGAAACGGACATCACCTGGGAGCAGTCGTTGTCTCCGCGTTAAGGAGAAGTCGAGGGCATGAAGCAATTCATGAACTAAGGTGGTACCGCGCACGAAAGCGTCCTTAGAAGATAAGGACGCTTTTTATATCAGATAGTCAGGGAGGATAGAAGTATGGACTACAAGGATACACTGCACATGCCGAAGACCGGTTTTGAGATGCGGGGCAACCTCGCCAAGAAGGAACCGGGCATTCTGGCAGAATGGGAAGAGAAGGATCTCTACCATGAAATCGTAAAACGGCATCAGGGCCAGACACCGTTCATTCTGCATGACGGTCCGCCGTATGCCAACAACAATCTGCATGCCGGCACAGCCATGAACCGGGTCATCAAGGATTTCATTGTCCGCAGCCATTTCATGAGCGGATACAATGCGGAATTCTTCCCGGGCTGGGATACCCACGGCCTGCCGATTGAGAATGCGATTCAGAAGCTGGGGGTAGACCGCAAGACCCTGTCACCGGCTGAATTCCGTTCAAAGTGCGAAGAATATGCCAAGCAGCAGATCAAGATCCAGATGGCAACAGAAAAGCGTCTGGGCCAGATCGGCGAATTCAATAATCCTTATATCACCCTTGACAAACACTTTGAAGCCAGACAGATCCGTTCCTTTGCCAAGATGGCTCTGGACGGCCTGATCTTCCAGGGCCTCAAGCCGATTTACTGGTCACCGTACAGTGAAACAGCTGTAGCTGACTCGGAAATCATGTACTTTGACAAGAAGGATGCGACAATCTATGTGGCATTCGATGTAGTGGACGGCAACGGGATCCTGGATACCGATGACCGGATTGTCATCTGGACCACGACCCCGTGGACCATTCCGGCAAACCAGGCGATTGCGGTCAATGCGGATCTGCCGTATATCGAGGTGCTGACCGAGCATGGCAAGCTCGTCTTCGCCCGGGATCTTCTGCCGGTGCTGACGGAGAAGCTGCACCTGGAGAAGGCGGAGCGTCTGCGTTCGTTCAGCGGCCGTGAGCTTGAACGGGTCAAGGTTGCCCATCCGCTGTACGGCCGGG
>JAFOIT010000124.1 GCA_017420585.1 Solobacterium sp. | reverse complement strand
TTCGTGCACAGCCGGCGCAGCACGGACCTGTATTTCGCGCTGCCGGTCAGCCGGAAGGAACAGCTGATCACCAGCCTGGTCTTCATGTTCTGTGTGCTGTTCGGCTGCTATGCCCTGACCACCGGGGCAGTCTGGGTGATGTTTGCCCATGCCATGGTCAGAAGCCTCAACTATGCGTATGTCCTGCTGCTAGGCGGCCTGTTCATACTGGAAATGCTGATCATCAACAGCTTCCTGTACCTGATTGCCAACAATTCATTTGACGGCATTGTCATGATGGGGGCCTATACCTGCCTGGCGCTGCTGGTATATGTTGTCTTCGGCAACTGCATCAGCGACCTGGTGGCCGGCTACAGCATGGACGCGTTCCGTTCCGCCCCGGGTGCCTGGCTGTCGCCACTGTATATGAATGCCCGTGCCTTCGGTGAGGTGACCGACGCGATCCAGCACAAAGCAATTCCTTCACTGCCGGCGGGATACATGGCCGCCGCGGCCGGTTATACGCTTCTGGCTTTGTGGGGCCTGAAGAAGAACTTTATCGAGCGCAAGGCTGAACGGGCGGAACAGCTTTCGGACAACCTGATGTCCTATCCGTTTATCATCAACATCTACTGCCTGGGCATCCTGATGGTGTTCGGTTTCGAATCCGTCCAGGCCGGTACGATCCGCAGAAACCTGATCTTCTATATCCTGCTGCTGTTCATCTACGTCGTGGCAACCTTCGTCTACCGCCGCAAGATCAGACTGGAGCCGAAATACCTGGCGGCTTTCGCGGCCGGAACAGTCCTCACACTGGGGCTTGGCTATGTCGGCTGGGCCACCCGGGGCTTCGGCATCGCCGACCGCCATGAACTGCCGGACGGAAAGTACATTGTCTACAATTACAGCGCCACGGTCGAACGGGATGACCTCGGCCGCCGGCAGGATATGGACACTGACTGGACAGAGGGGGTAGACATTAACTTTGATCTGGATATCCCGGCTGACCGGCTCGATGAATATGCCCCGGCCATTGCTGTGCTGGAGGAGATCCGGGGCGAGGCCATCGATGAATTCTATCAGCGTTCATCATATAACGGTTACGCGTCTGCCCTGGAGATCTACGGCAAGAACAGCCGCGAAAACTGGAAGTATACGCAGCGCCTGTTCTACTACCTGCACGATCATCTGCTGAGTGAAGCGGAACTGATCCAGCTGGAGCCGTATGTATCTATCCAGATATACGACCACCGGTATGAAGAGCCAATGAGCCTGCGGGAATACCTGGAAAAAAGGGAGAAATGAATATGGCATTGCTGATGAATGAACATGATAAATCCGTTAAAGCCAACGGCCGGACCGTCTACCTGACCCCGAAGGAATGGGGCATCATGGCCTTCCTGAAAAATAATCCCGACACGGTGTTTACCGCGGAGGAAATCTACCAGCAGGTATGGCAGTCGGAACCGTTTGACTGCAGCGGCATCATCGCCGTGCACCTGCGCCACATCCGGGAGAAAATCGAGCCGGATCCATCGCATCCCAGCCTGATCAAATCCCTGTGGGGACGCGGGTACCGCTATTGTGCCAATAACTGAAATCAGAGCCCGGAAACGGGCTTTTTTCAGTGAAAACAGCATTGACATGTTAATCAACGGACGGGGATAATAAAAATATACAGAAGGAAATCAGGAGGAAGAAAAATGACAGATATTTATCATAATCATCTTGACGTCGACCGCGGTGACTGCAGCACAGTCATCTTCGGCAAGGACGCTTCCGTTACCGGCAAGGTCATCATGGCACACAATGAAGATGACACCGATGTCTATGTCCAGACACATCTGGTCCCGCGCAAGGAACACAAGGAAGGGGAAATGGTCGTCTTTGAGGACGGCAAGGCCATCATTCCGCAGGTTCCGGTAACCAATGCCTATCTCTGGTCGCAGATCAAGTGCAAGGGCGGCATCTCTTTCGCGGACTGCTTCCTGAATGAGCACGGCGTCGCGGTGGCATCCAATTCCTGCAAGCCCTGCAAGGATATCTATGATATCAAGACAGACAACCGTGAAAATTACGGTCTGGGCTACGCCATGCGGACCCTGATTGCCGAGCGGGCCACCAGTGCCAGACATGGCGTCGAAGTGGCCATGGAACTGGTTGAGAAGTACGGTTATGTTTCCAGCCGTTCCTACCATATCGCTGACAAGGACGAAGCCTGGGTTGTCTCCATTCCGAAGGGCTTCAACTGTGTTGCCAGAAGGATCGGTGATGATGAAATCTATTTCATCCCGAATCACTTCACGATTCATCAGATTGACTTCAACGATCCGGACAACTTCCGGTATACGAAGAACCTGGTGCCGTACGCCATTGAACAGGGCTGGTACAAGCCGGCCAAGGAAGGTGACTGGAGTGACTTTGACTTCGCTGCCGCCTATCAGGACGGACCGGACAAGGAAGGCTGTGTCAGAAGATCGAAGGGTGCCTGGAAAATCCTGACCGGCAATGATCTGCCGGACAAGGACAACCGCATCTTCTCCATGAAGGCAACCAGAAAGTACAGCCGGGATGATGCCAAGGCAGTGCTGAGATCCCACTTTGAAGGTACTGATGACGACACCACCGACGGCGGCAAGGCCAACCCGCACAAGAACTTCAATACAGCCTGCCCGCTGTGCAACAACATGACCGTAGAAAGCACGATCTTCGAGTTCGATGAGGACATCAACCTGACCAAGATGTTCCGGGCCATGCCGAAACCGTGCCTGAACCCGTATACACCGTGGTTCGGCGTAGCGCTGCAGGAAGTGCCGCAGGGCTATGAGCACCAGGATGTACGCACTGCCAAGCTGGCGCACTTCGATGTCGGTGAAGGCGAAATGAAGTTTGATCCGTCCAAGGCATGGTGGGCATTCAAGAATGTACAGTACTTCACGGATCTCAACTATGGCTTTGCCCATGGCCCGATCGCTGAATCCATCAGGGAAGTTGAAGCAGTCTGGGACAAGGAACTGCCGGCAGTAGAAGCCGCCTACAAGAAGATTGCCGAAACCGATCCGGAAGCAGCAAAGAAGTATCTGAGCGATTACACCTGCGTGCAGGCGCGCAAGGCCGTTGACTGGGCCTGGGATATGATCGACAAGCTGGCCTACAAGCGGATTCATGACGATCTGTACGACTGATTGAAACAAAACATAATTACGGAAGGATCCGGGGAATAAACCCCGGATCTTTTTTTGTAAGTCGGTGTCAACCGCGGTATGATATGACAGAAAGAGAGAGATATTTATGCCGACAGTAAGTGTGATCATTCCCGTATACAATGCGGAAAAAGATATCAGGCGCTGCGTGGACAGTGTCCTGAACCAGGAGTACCGGGATCTGGAACTGATCCTGGTGGATGACGGCAGCAAGGACGGCACCCCGGCGATTCTGGATGACATTGCGGCCGCGGACGACAGGGTCCGGGTCATTCACAAGCCCAACGGCGGTGTCTCGGAAACCCGCAACCAGGCCCTGGATATGGCAACCGGGGAATATGTACAGTTCCTGGACGCGGATGACTGGATTCCTTCGGATTCCACCAAACTGCTGGTGCGGACCATGGAGGAAAAGAACTGTGACCTGGTGGTGGCGGATTTTTACCGGGTCGTCGGTGAAAATGTGGCCCGCAAGGGAAGCATCCTGAATGATGCGGTCATGAGCCGGACGGATTATGCCGAGTATATGATGGAGAGTCCGTCTGATTATTACTACGGGGTGCTCTGGAACAAGCTGTACCGGCGGGACATTATCGAAGCCAACCAACTGCGCATGAACCGGGAACTGCGGTGGTGCGAGGATTTCATTTTCAACCTGGACTATCTCATGCATGTCAATACGGTTGCGGCCCTGCAGGTGCCGGTCTATTACTACGTCAAGACCGAAGGATCGCTGGTGGCCCAGAGCATGAAGTTTTCCAACATCGTCAAGATGAAGACCAGCATTTACCAGTACTATGACCGGTTCTACCGCAACGTGCTCAGTGAAGAGGAGTACCGCAGGGTCAGGCCGGAAATTGCCAGCTTCCTGGTGGCAGCGGCGAGTGATGATGCCGTGATCCCGCTCATGCCGGGGACGAAGAAGCTCGGCGAGGAAGGTGTACCGGTCTATTTCAGCACGGATAAGCGGGACAATATCATCACTACGGCCTATTACCTGAACAAGGCCTTTGACAAACTGCTCAACGCTGCCGCCATGAAACATGATCTGGACCTCCGGGATGTAAAAGTATATGTCAGCATCCGGGAGGCCGGCATGGTGAAAACCCAGAAGGAAATCTCGGATTTCACCGGCATCCCGCAGGTCCTGGTGCTTTCGAGCATGCAGAAGCTGTCTTCCCGGGACCTGATTGAAACCCATATTGATGCGGCCGGCCGCAGCATGAGCGCCTGCATGAAAGTCAACGAAACCAATGAGCTTTCCGATGATATCGATATGGTTCTGCAGGATCTCGGCAGGATCTGCCTGGATCAGCTGAGTGAACAGGAAGTCCTGCAGCTGATTTCCCTGTATGGACGGATCAATCAGAATCTGAAGGAATATCTGAAACAGAATGGCTGACGAACTGGATGAGAAATCACTGCGGCTGTTCTGCGGTCAGGACAACTGGCATACATTGAAAGATCCCGGCAGCGGTATCCGCTCGCTGGTGTTTTCCGATGGTCCGAACGGCCTGCGGATCGAGCAGGAAACGGGGATCGGCTTTCTGCCGTCCAAGGAAGCGGTATGCTATCCGGCGGCTTCGCTGATCGCCTGTTCCTTTGATCGGGATCTGCTGAAAGCGCAGGGTGACATGCTGGCCCTGGACTGCCTGGAAGAAGGCGTGGATGTGCTGCTGGGACCCGGCGTCAATCACAAGCGCAGCCCGCTGTGCGGACGGAATTTCGAGTATTATTCCGAGGATCCCATCCTTTCTTCCGAACTCGCCATTGCCTATATCAACGGCGTACAGGCCCGCGGCATCGGCACCTCGCTCAAGCATTACGCGGCCAACTCACGTGAAAAAGGCCGGCTTGTACAGGACAGCATCGTTGACGAAAGAACGCTGCACGAGCTGTATCTGCGGCAGTTTGAGCGGGTCATGAAGACCGCGGGGCCCTGGTCGGTCATGGCTGCCTACAACAAACTGAACGGTACCCACTGCACGGAAAACCGTTACCTGCTGAAGGACCTGGCCCGGGATAAATGGGGCTACCGGGGCATCTTTGTCTCTGACTGGGGGGCTGTGCATGATCCGGCAGTCAGTGTGAAAAACGGCCTGAACCTGCAGATGCCGGGCGGGCACAGGGGCATCGCTGTCCGGCTGAAAAAAGCGCTCGCGGAAAACAGGATAACGGAAACGGAAGTCAGGGAGAACCTGGCCTGCCTCAAGGCAGGCCTGCACGCCCTGCACCCGGAAGAAAAAACAGAATACGATCTGAAGGCACATCTTGACTTTGCCCGCCAGGCTGCGGAAAAGTCTGCCGTCCTGCTGAAAAACGAGGATATCCTGCCGCTGAAAAAGACGGCCGGCATTGCCCTGATCGGGGCTTTTGCCAAACATCCGCGTTATCAGGGAACCGGTTCCAGCAGGGTCAATGCCATTCAGGTTGATTCGGTCCATGCGGCCATGGAAGCGGCCGGATATGACTTTACCTATGCGGAAGGGTATCACCCGGAACTGGATATCAGTGACCTGGTGCTGGTGCAGCAGGCCCTGCTTGCGGCAAAGGAAGCAGATACTGTGATTGTCGTTGCCGGGCTGCCGGACCGCTACGAGGCGGAAGGCTATGACCGCCGGGACATGTCCATGCCGGAGAATCAGAATCATCTGATCAGGGAACTGGCCAGAGTCAACCCGAATATCGTGGTGGTGCTGCAGTGCGGCGCCCCGGTGGAAATGCCATGGCTGGACCAGGTGAAAGGCCTGCTGTACATGGGGCTGTCCGGCTGTCAGGGCGGGGCGGCAGCGGTCAACCTGCTGGGCGGGAAGGTGAATCCTTCCGGCCGGCTGGCGGAAACCTGGCCGCTGAAACTGGCGGACACACCATGTTACCGGTACTTCGATGATGATCTGCATATGGCCGAATACCGGGAAGCTATATTCAGCGGCTACCGCTACTACACATCCAAACAGGTGCCGGTCTGCTATCCGTTCGGCTACGGGCTTTCGTACACGGCGTTCAGCTATGACAGGATGGATGTGCGGCAGGAGGACGATGCCGTGCTGGTTACCGTGCAGCTGACCAATACCGGGGACAGGCCCGGCCGCGAAATCGTGCAGATCTATGCCGGTATGCCGGAAAGCAGAATCGTCCGGCCGCGGCGGGAGCTGAAGGGCTTTGCGGCAATTGACCTGAAACCGCAGGAAAGCGGGGAAGTGACCATCCGGATCCCGCTGGCGGATCTGGCCTATTACGATGTGCAGAGAAAAGACTGGGCAGTGGAAGCGGGCACATACACCTTTGCGGCCTGTGCCTCCGCGGCAGAAATCCGCCTGCAGGCCGGCATGGAAATTGCCGGGATAACGGATCCGTTCAGCCGGCTGGCAGAAGATTATATCCAATACGAAGACGGCAGCGTGGCTGTCGACAGAATCGCGTTCGAGCAGCTTGTCGGGCATCCGGTGCCCCGCTGGCACCGGCAGGATTTTGACGTTGACACCACGGTTGACGACCTGGCTGTCACTGGCCTGGGCCGCCGTCTGCACCGCCTGATCCGGCGGATCCTGAAGAAGGACAAGTGGCGCCACGTGGAGGGTTCCATGGTCTTTGAGGCGCCGGTCCGCATGCTGTTCATGCTCTCACAGAAAGTAACATGGGACACGCTTGACGTGGTGCTCGACATGTTCCGGCATGGGTTTTTCCGCAACCTGCATAAGCTGCGGCGGACACTGTACGGCGGCCGGTAAAGAGTTTCCGCATACCTGTGCAAAGTGTTTCATGAAAGCTGAATGTAAGCCGTATAACATTGTTATACGGTTTTTGTTTTTTCTTATCCGGAAGGTATTTTGGCCCCGGTCCGCAGGCATTGTGAAAGATATAATTTATTCATGAATCAGGAGGTAAAAAAATGAACTGGATGAAAGCGAGACTGATCGGCTGCGGTGTTCTGCTGGGTACAGCCGGTGTGAAAATTCTGAGCAGTGATGACGCCAAAAAGGTATATACACACGTAACAGCGGCGGTCATGCGCGGTTATGACTGTGTGGCAAAGACATATACAGCCGTGCGTGAGAACTGCCTGGATATCAGCGAAGACACGAAGAATATCAACGACAGAAGATATGCTGAAAAGGAAGAACGGATGATTGAGGACGCCCGGGCGCTCCTGGAAGAGAAAGAAGACTGCGGGAAGAACTGAACAGGAACGGATACAGTGCCATGAAATGCAGAATATTACATGAAAGCATAGGCCGGCTCCGTGTGCATATGATGCAGGGTCATATGACTCTGGATCAGGCAGATATCCTTGAATACTATCTGAAATCTTTTGATTTCATCACCGACGCCGTGGTTTACGAAAGAACCGCGGATGCCGTTATCCGCTACCGGGGGGACAGGGCGGAAGTGATTAATGCTCTGTCTTCTTTCTGCTATGAAGAAAATCATGATCTGGTGCCGGAAAAAACCGGACGGGACCTGGCTCATGAATTCGAAGACAAAGTGTTCCTCCATGTGGCCGGAAGGGTTTTGAATCTTGTTTTCCTGCCGGCCGGCCTGCGCAATATCATAACTGCGGTCAAGGCGGTGAGGTTCCTGAAGGACGGGATTGCAGTACTGGCGTCAGGCCATGTCCAGGTGCCGGTACTGGATGCGGCAACGATCGGTGTTTCCATGCTGAGAGGGGATTTCGATACGGCCGGCAATGTGATTTTCCTGCTGGGTCTGTCGGAAATCCTTGAAGAATGGACGCACAAGAAAACCGTGGATGACCTGGCCAGGAGCATGTCCCTGAATATTGATAAAGTCTGGCTGAAAACAGCTGAAGGGCAGGAGATATTGGTGCCGGTCAGCGAGATCCGCGCCGGTGACATGATTGTCGTGCAGACCAGCAATACGATTCCGCTGGACGGCATCGTTTCAGCAGGAGAAGCCAGTGTAAACCAGGCATCGCTGACCGGGGAATCCCTGCCGGTACGCAAGGAAGAAGGTGCCTATGTCTACGCCGGCACAGTGATCGAAGAAGGGGAAATCACCATCACCGTCAAGAACATGGCCGGAGCGGGACGCTATGACCGGATTGTCGAGATGATCGAAGAATCCGAGAAACTCAAATCCGATTCCGAAAACCGGGCGGCTGCCCTGGCTGACCGGCTGGTGCCGTGGAGCCTTGGCGGCACCCTGCTGACGTATCTGCTGACCCGCAGCGCGGCCAAGGCACTGTCCATCCTGATGGTGGATTACAGCTGTGCTTTGAAGCTTTCCATTCCGATCGCGGTGCTCTCCGGCATGCGGGAAGCCAGTAATTACGGCATCAGTGTCAGAGGCGGGAAGTTTCTTGAAACAGTCGCTGCAGCCGGGACCGTTGTCTATGACAAGACAGGCACGCTGACCTATTCCACCCCGCGGGTCGCGGAAGTGATTCCGTTCGGCAAAAACGATGAAACGGAAATGCTGCGTCTGGCGGCCTGTCTGGAAGAGCATTATCCGCATTCCATTGCCAACGCGGTCGTCAATGAGGCGGCCCGCCGCGGACTCCTCCATGAAGAGAAGCATACCCGGGTGGAATATGTGGTGGCGCATGGTATTGTCAGTCACATTGACGGCAAGCGGGTGCTGATCGGCAGTTATCATTTTGTCTTTGAAGATGAGGGATGCATAATTCCGGCCCGAGAGAAAAAGAAGTTCAATGCCCTGCCGGAGGATTATTCACACCTGTATATGGCTATGGACGGCAGACTGTGCGCGGTCATCTGCATTGAGGACCCGATCCGTACAGAAGCCCCTGCAGTAATAGAAAAACTGCGGAAGCTAGGGGTCGGCAGGCAGGTCATGATGACCGGAGACAGTGAAAGAACTGCCCGGGCAGTGGCGAATCTGGTCGGTGTGGATGAATATCATTCGGAAGTTCTGCCGGAAGATAAGGCGGCGTTTGTGAAAGCGGAACAGCAGGGCGGCCGCCGGGTCATCATGATCGGCGACGGCATCAATGACACGCCGGCATTGTCCCAGGCTGATGTTGCCGTGGCGGTTTCCAACGGTGCGGCCATAGCCAGGGAAATCGCGGATATCACGGTGCCTGAAAGCAGTCTTGAGGAACTGGTGACACTGCGCCGGCTGAGTACAGCCCTGACGGCCCGCATCAACAGCAATTACCGGTTTATCCTGTCGTTCAACTCGGCACTGATCCTGCTGGGCGTGCTGGGTGTTCTGCCGCCGTCAACCACAGCGTACCTGCATAATTTCTCAACCCTGGCATTGAGTGTCCGGTCCATGACGGATGTATTGTGATATGCAAGAAAGGGGAGGCCTTCGCTGTCAGAAGGTCTTTTTTCTCCGGAAAATGGGATCAGTGTGCTCG
Organism: Solobacterium sp.; assembly: GCA_017420585.1. GTDB lineage: Bacteria > Bacillota_I > Bacilli_A > Erysipelotrichales > Erysipelotrichaceae > Bulleidia. Next base: position 2,162 of record JAFOIT010000124.1, on the reverse strand, counting down.
GGATAACACGCAGAGCCGGTTTCCTGGAAAAAACATTGAATACAGTATTGACAGCAGGGCAGAAAGAGGTTATTCTTTCTTCAGTTAGTAATAACTAACCAAGCAGCCGCACGCGGCATATAATTTAGACCAACGGTTAGTTAATACTAACGGCGTTAGACAATTGCGTCATGTCTGACGACAACGAATAACGGCAGTAAACATTGAACGCCTGACCCCTACCTCCTTTGGCGGACAAGAAGAACACTGCCATACCATGATGCCGGCAAACTGGCAGGCCGGCTCAGACTGCTCCAGCTGACTGCAGAATCACATCCCGAACGGATTCTGCAGTCTGCCGGATAGAGGAGTGAATCCAGTGTTGCACATGCATATGAGTGACAGGAAATATATGACCCGAAAATTAACTTCAGCGAAAATCAGATATCTTTCCGTTCTCTATGAACTGTCACGGGATGGAACCGGCGTCAGAAGTGTTGACGTAGCCAGGGAACTTAACGTGTCACGGCCATGTGTCCATTCCATGATGGAAAAGCTCAGAACCGAAGGATACATCAAAAAGTCCAGCTATGGAGCTGCGTACCTGACCGAGCGCGGGGAAAATACTGCGGCCCGCTGTGCCGAAGAAATCAGAAAGCTGGCGGTTCCGAAAGCTGACTGACGGGAGGGAAAATCATGAAGACCGTTGTGACTATGATCGCAGTCATCCTGATTATGGCTGTTCTGCAGGATGTGAAAAGAAGCCTGCTTGAGATCAGCCGCAAAGGGTGCTTTCAGGCTTTCCGGAAAACGGAGCAGGGGTTCTGATCCGTGCCGGAAGAATTAGTGGTCCGCCATTGCGCACCAACCCTGGCCGGTCTTAAAACCGCAAGTCTGTTTACAGTAATTCCCGACAGCGAAGAAAAACTGCGCCGGGACGTAGCCGAGCTCAACGACAAGCTGAACGGCCGCCGGATCCACGCACTGGTACTGGGCCGTTTCCGCAACCGGGCCCGGATCTATCTTTACCGGCCGGAACGGCTGCGTGAGGACCTGCATGATGATCTGGCCGTACAGATCCTGTGTGAACGCGGCTATGATCCGGATGATCTGAATCAGTGCCTGGACATGCTCGTGCAGAAACTGGAGGGAAATGAGCAGTTCCCGCATGAAATCGGCCTGTTCCTTGGCTATCCGCCGGGTGATGTGCAGGGCTTTATAGAGAACCTGAAGCCGTGCAAGTGTGTCGGTGCCTGGAAAGTATATACGGATGAAGGAACTGCCCGGAAAACCTTTGAACGGTTTCAGAAGTGCAGGGCTATCTACGAGAGACAAGTCTCAATCGGCATTCCGCTGCAGCGGCTTGCCGTTTGATAAAAAACCAATTTTGAGGAGGAAATCATGAGCAAAATTGCAGTAGTTTACTGGAGCGGAACCGGCAATACGGAGAAGATGGCGCAGGCTGTCGCGGATGCGGCTTCTGCCAAAGGCGCGGATGTTGACCTGCTGACCGTTGACGCATTCGATACCGGGGCGGTATCCGCATATGATGCCATCGCGTTCGGCTGCCCGGCCATGGGTGCCGAAGTGCTGGAAGAGAGTGAATTTGAACCGATGTTTGCGGCTGTCGAAGGCTCCCTCGGCGGCAAGACAATCGGCCTGTTCGGCTCCTACGGCTGGGGTGACGGCGAATGGATGCGTTCCTGGGAGGACCGCTGCCGGGCTGCCAACGCTGTCCTGGTCATGGACGGCGTCATGGCAAACAATGAGCCGGATGATGAAGCACTGGCTGCCTGTGCATCCCTTGGGGAAGCACTTGCCTGAGTGATTCAGTCTGCAGGATGCCGGATGACCGGCATCCTGTTTTCTTTTTGACCGGAGGTGAATGATGATGAAAGATGCGGTGATCGGCATATTGATTCCGTTTGCCGGCACAACCCTGGGCGCCGGGTGTGTCTATTTCATGCGCGACCGGATGAACCACATGGTACAGCGGCTACTGACCGGCTTTGCGGCCGGGGTGATGACGGCTGTGTCGGTCTGGAGCCTGCTGATCCCGGCGATGGAACAGAATGCATTTTCCGGGCATCTGCGGTTTATTCCGGCTGCGGCCGGCTTCTGGACCGGCATTCTCTTCCTGCTGGTGCTCGATGGAACTGTACCGCATCTGCACATGGATACAG
>JAFOIT010000123.1 GCA_017420585.1 Solobacterium sp. | reverse complement strand
GGGTGTCATCGGGGCTGCTTATCTGCTCAGCGGCACCTGGAAAAACCGGGTATCCGTCAAAACTGCCTGAGACCGGCGGATGTATTTCTGCCCCGGCAGTGGTCAGGGGATCAGGAACTGTGATAAAATTATTGCCGCAATATGATTAACAATGTATATATCGCAACCGGAGGAACCGGCGGCCACATCAATCCCGCCCTGGCTCTGGCTGAAATATTGAAGAAAAAATATCCTGACTGCCGGATCACGTTTTTCGGTTCGTCCAACCGGATGGAAGCAGAGGTCATCCCGGCATACGGTTATCCGTTTTTCGGCATGAAAATGTCAGGCATGAACGGCGGGATCAGCGCCAAGCTGAAATCCCTGTTCTCGCTTCTGGCCGCCGAGCGGCATTGCCGCAGACTGCTGAAGCAGGACAGGCCGGATATCTGCATCGGCTTCGGCAACTATATCAGTGTGCCGCTGATCATGGCAGCACACCGGCTGAAGATCCCGACCATGATCCATGAACAGAATTCCTTTGCCGGCAAGGCGAACAAAATGCTCAGCCGCTACGCGGATGCGGCAGTGGGCTGCTATGATGAAAACCGAGCCAGTTTTGTGCCGGAGAAGTTCCGCAACCTGGGTAATCCGGAAGCCACGCTGGCTGTGGAAAAGGAAACAGCCGATCTGTATGCACAGTACGGGTTTGTCAGAGAAAAACCGCTGGTTTTCTTCATGATGGGATCGCTTGGTTCAGAGACTGTATCCGCCGTCATTGACCGGACCTGTGCGCTGCTGCCGGACAACCTGCAGGTATTGATCGCGGCCGGCAAGGAAAACCCGTACAGGTTCACAACGGAAAAAGAGAATATCCGGATTGAATCCTATGTGGACGGGGCAAGTGCCCTGAAACTGGCAGATCTTTCCGTAACCCGGGCCGGTGCGACAACCATCTGCGAAATTACCGCGATCGGCGCCCCGTCAATCCTGGTGCCCAGTCCGTATGTGCCGAATAATCACCAGGTGTTCAATGCCATGAAACTGGTGGAGAAAAACGCCGCCAGGATGATAGAAGAAAAGGATCTGACCCCGGAGAGGCTGGCGGAAATGATTGTTGAACTGATCGATGATCCTTCTGCCAGACAGCAGATCAGAGCCAATGCGGCTGAGCAGGGCAAACCGGACGCAGCCTACGAAATGATCAGATGGATGGAGGAACTTGTCTAGAATGGACAGTCTTTATACAGAACTACAGAAACTTGCCGAGACGGATAAAGATGTTCCACTGGCCCGCATGACAACCCTGCGGATCGGCGGTCCGGCCAGATATACGGTATATCCGCAGAATGAGCTGTCACTGGACGGTATTTTGCGTATGCTGAAGCGGGAGAATGTCCCGTATAAAGTCATCGGGAAGGGCTCGAACCTGCTTTGTTCCGATGATGAATTTGCCGGGGTTGTCATCCGTCTTGACCGGTATTTTACCGCATATTTTTTCCGTGATGATATCCTGACGGCCCAGGCCGGCTGTTCGATTATCTCACTGGCATACGATGCCATGAAGTTGGGGTATTCCGGTCTGGAATTTGCCAGCGGCATTCCGGCCACGGTCGGCGGCGTCACCTTCATGAATGCCGGGGCATACCGGTCATCCATGGCAGACGTCATCGAAAGCGTGCTGGTGTACCGGGACGGCAACAGTGAATGGATCAGCAATGCCGAATGTGAATTCGGTTACCGCACAAGTATCTTCCAGAGTCATCCTGACTGGCTGATCCTCGGCGTCCGCATGCACCTGAAACCGGGGAATGTCAACGAGATCCGGGAACTGATGGACAACCGCAGGCAGCGCCGGATGGCCTCCCAGCCGCTGGATAAACCGAGTGCCGGCAGCGTATTCCGCAATCCGGAGAATATTCCTGCCTGGAAACTGATCGAAAATATCGGTTACCGCGGCAAGCGGATCGGCGGTGCCATGGTATCGGAAAAACATGTCAATTTCATTGTGAATGAAGACCATGCCAAAGCGAAGGATTTCCTGCAGCTGGCCGATGAAATCCATGATGAAATACTTGAACGCTACGGCATCGATCTCAAAATGGAAGTTGAGAAGTTCAATTGGAAATAGATCAGGAAAAAATCATTGCGGAACTGGAAAAGCAGCCGACCGGTGTTGATGAGATGCTGGAAGAGCGGCAGGTCAGCCGCAGCAATGAGATGATGAGCGCTGCCCGGCCGGTTCTTTTTGCCTGGGCAATGGTGCTCTCCGTTTTTCTGATTGCCGGAAGTTATTTCATGTCTTCGTTCAGCCGGATCCGCTCGCTGAGTGTTTCCGGGAACAATTATCTGCCGCAGTCCTATGTGGAACGGGTATCGGGCATCAGCTATGATTCCCGGTATTTTCTGGTTTTTCCCGCCACGACGAAGAAACGGCTGGAAAGTGATCCGATGATTGCCACTGCCCGGGTTGTGGCGCTGAAGAATCATGCCGTCCAGATCGAAATCACTGAAAACCAGCCGATCGGCTACCGCTATCATGATGATCAGGCCTTTATCCTGATGGCAGACGGCTCGGAAGTACAGCTGACCAGTGAACTGATGCCGGTGATTGCCCGGGTGCCGTATATCAACGGCTTCTATGAGGAACAGCAGACACACCTGCTGGCCAGGGCATTTGAACTGATCGCCCCGGATATTATCGAAGACATGGCCGAGGTAACCCAGTATCCGATGGATTACGATGATGAAACGATTGAAATCCGGATGCGGGACGGGATGGTCTTCTTTGCCGGCTATTTCACCACCCAAAGCGTCAACCAGTACCGCGAACTGGCCAGCAAGCTGACCAACCGTGACAACTGCTTCTTTGCGACGCAGAATGAACGGGTGGTGGTGGCCAAAAGCTGTCCTTGGGATGAGCCGGAGGTCATCTATGACTACTGGACGGATGAAGAGGGGAATATTATCCGCAACCGCTGGGGCGACAAGGCCATCAAGCATTACTATCAGGATGCGTCCGGCGGCTATTACCTGGATGAAACCGGCAACTGGATCATTATCCCGATCGATGCCGGCGGCAACGACAACAAGGACCCGGATTTCCTGGATCACTACATCCTGGGGTATTACGCGACCGGCACCCTGGTGATACCCGAACCGGAGGAAACACCGGAAATTCCTGAAGAAACCGAGCAGCCGGCAGGCTGATTGATAAACCGCGTGAATTTTAATATAATAATTGGCGCAAAAGGAGAATGACCATGACTGTGGAAAAGAAGAGCACATATGGCTCGATCGTTGTTTCGGAAGCTGCCGTGGCTTCACTGGCCGGCGGGATTATCACTGAATGCTACGGTGTCGTCGGCATGTCCAGCAAGAAGGTCCTGAAGGACGGCTGGGCTGAACTGCTGAAGAAAGAAAACTACACCCGCGGGGTTGTTGTGAAAAGAACCGATGACGGGCTTGTCATTGATCTGTATATTATTGTCAGCTTCGGGATCAAGATTTCCGAAGTCGTGCAGGAAGCACAGAAGAAAGTAAAGTATATGCTGGAAAAATCACTGTCGGAACCGATTGCGGACGTCAACGTTTTTGTCCAGGGTGTCCGGGTTATCGGCTGACGCAGGGAGGATAAGGACATGATTTCTATGAATGGTGCCGTTCTGAAGGCAATGCTAGAGAGCGGATGCAATAACCTGAATAACCGCAAGAAGGAAGTGGATGCGCTGAACGTGTTCCCGGTCCCTGACGGGGATACCGGCACGAACATGTCGCTGACCTTCACCAACGGTATCGCGGAAATCCGCAAATCCGGCAGTGAACAGATGCCGGTCATCGCCAAGACGCTGTCCCGCGGCCTGCTGATGGGGGCCAGGGGCAACTCCGGCGTTATCCTGTCACAGATCTTCCGCGGTTTCTACCAGGCTGTCGGCGATCAGCAGGAACTGACTGTAAAGGCCTTCTCGGATGCCATGATGAACGGTTCAAAGCTGGCCTACAAGGCAGTCATGCGGCCGGTGGAAGGCACGATCCTGACTGTCGTGCGTGAATCCACGGCGGCTGCGGAAGCGTATCTGAATGAACATGCGGAATGTGAATTCAAGGAATATATGGATATTCTGTGCAAGGAAGCACGGGCTTCGCTGGACAGAACACCGGAGCTTCTGCCGATCCTGAAGGAAGCCCGGGTTGTGGACTCAGGCGGATCCGGCCTGATGATCATCTTTGAAGGGTTCCGGGCATTCCTGGAAGGCAGTCCGATCAAGGAAGGCGGCAGCGCCGGACCACGGACGGAGGATAAAGCCTTCGGGTACCGCACCGAATTCATCCTCAAGCTTTCCGACCAGGGCAGGCATCTGTTCCGGGAGGAGAAGTTCCGTAATTCCCTGGGCAAGATCGGGGAAAATCCGACGGTCATCATCGATCAGGATCTGGTCAAGGTCCGCATGAATACGATGATGCCGGGTGAAGTGCTGAACCAGGGTCAGCGTTACGGTGAATTCAGACGGGTCCAGATTGACAATCTTGAGGAAGAACTGCATCCGTCCATTCTGGAAGAAAAACGGGAAGCGGAAGAAAAGGAATACGGTATTATTGCCGTGGCGGCCGGTGAAGGTCTGAAGAAGCTGTTCGAGGACTACCGCACGGATATTGTCATCTCCGGCGGCCAGACCATGAACCCGGCAACCGAAGACTTCGTGGAGGCGATCCGCAAGGTCCGGGCGAAGCATATCTTCATCCTGCCGAACAACTCGAATATCATCATGGCTGCCCGTCAGGCTGCCGATGTGGCGGAAGGCAAGGATATCCATGTACTGGAGACCCGCTCTATTCCGCAGGGCCTGGCCGCATGCATCAACTTCAATCCGGATACGGATGCCGCAAGCAACGAAGCAGCGATGCAGGAAGCCATTTCCCATGTGAAGACCGGGCAGATCACGTATGCCATCAAGGATACATCCGTAGACGGCAGGGAAATCCATGCCGGTGATTATATGGGTATCTTCGAGAAGGAGATCTGCTGCACATCACAGGTACAGCTGGAAGCCGCCCATGAACTGCTGAAGCAGATGATGGATGATGAGGCGGAAATCGTTACCCTGATCAAGGGTGCCGACGCGGCTGATGCGGATATGGAAGACCTTACTTCCTTCATCGAGGAGAACTATGATGTTGATGTGGATGTCGTGGACGGCGGCCAGCCGGTCTACAGCTTCATCATCGGCGTCGAATAAACGAATCAGAGCCGGAGCGATCCGGCTTTTTTGATATAATAACGGGGATGGATATCAGTGACAAAAAACTGAAATTGACACCGAAGCGCATTGAACAGCTGCAGGTGCTGGGAATCAGGACAGCGGAAGATCTGCTGTCCTATTATCCGTTCCGGTATGAAATCCTGAATGCCAGGCCGCAGAATGAATGGCGCTCCGGCGATAAAGTGACCTTTGAGGCGGAAGTGGTCAGTGCCGCAAGGACAGTGCGGTTCGGCAGAAACCGGACCATGACCAGATTTGATGTCCTGGCAGATGACAATCTGTTCCACGTAACAATCTTCAACCGGCCCTGGGCGAAGCAGCTCAGACTCAATGAAATCATTACCGTCAGCGGTATCTACAAAGGCACAAACAATGTCACGGCGATCAGCTACCAGGCCAAAGCCATGTCAGCGCTTGAGCCGATACAGCCGCAGTATTCCACCCGCAGCGGCATCCAGCAGCGCACGATCCGTGACTGTGTGAAAAAAGTGCTGGGTGTGCTTTATGACAGTCTGGAAGAGCATGTCCCGGAAGACTATGTAAAAGCATACCGGCTGCTGCCCCGGCGTGATGCCCTGAAGAAAATCCATTTCCCGCAGCGGGAGGAAGATATCAAAGCCGCGGCGAGAACGCTGAAATATGAAGAATTCCTGCGGTTTTTCCTGGCTGTCCGCAAGATCCGCAGCGAAGCAGATCTGACCGGGGCCAAGGAACCCCGTATTTTCCCGTATGAGGCTGTTTCCGGCTGGGCGGATTCCCTGCCTTTTGAAATGACGCCGGATCAGCAGAAGGCCCTGCATGAGATCCTGGAAGACATGCGCTCGAGCCGGCTGATGTACCGGCTGGTGCAGGGTGATGTCGGCTGCGGCAAGACCGTGGTGGCAGC
>JAFOIT010000122.1 GCA_017420585.1 Solobacterium sp. | reverse complement strand
TGAAGCACAGATCAAGGCTGTGCAGAATGCTTATCCGTCCGCGGACATCATCATCAACAGCATTCCGCCGGTCAGCAAGGTCCGTGACTATATCAATGTTTCCATGACCCAGATCGACGCGTACAACAAGGCCATTGCCGAGATGTGCAAGAAGAATGACTGGAAATATCTGAATTCGGCAGAAGCCCTGAAGGATCCGGATACCGGCTATGCCAGAGCCGGGTATATGGTTGCCGACGGCCTGCATTTTGACCAGAAAGGCCTGGCTGCGCTGTTCAAGTACATCCGCACCCATGCATATATCACGGAAGATGACCGGCCGAAGCCGCTGGCTGCCATTCCGGGCATCATCGGCGTGCCGGAAGGCCTGATCAAGATCAACCCGCTCAATGATGAAGAGTTCAGCGAGGATCCATCTGAACCGGCACCTGAGACAGATGATCCGAAGAAGTCAGCGGAGCCGTCCCCGACAGCCACCCCGGATTGTGTAAACGGGACATACGACAAGACGAAAAAAGCCTGCATCTGCAGCGAGAATTATACAGTTGATGAAAAGACAGGGGCCTGCACGGTAACGGCTGAAAGCACGGATGCGCCGACGGCGGACCCGTCAGCTTCACCGACTGCCTCGACGGATCCGACATCATCGCCGACATCCGGCCCGACCCAGGCGCCCGATATAACCTGTCCGGACGGAAACACCTATCCGGCCGGCACGGACTGCTCGCTGCACCCGGCCCCGAATGTGACATGCCCGGACGGCGGTTCGTATCCTGCCGGCACGGACTGCTCACTGCACCCGGCCCCGAATGTGACATGCCCGGACGGCGGTTCATATCCGGCCGGCACGGACTGCTCGCTGCACCCGGCCCCGAACGTGACATGCCCGGACGGCGGCTCGTATCCGGCCGGCACGGACTGCTCGCTGCATCCGGCCCCGGATGTGATATGCCCGGACGGCGGCTCGTATCCGGCCGGTACGGACTGCTCGCTGCACCCGGCCCCGGAACCGCCGGCTGACCCGGGAATGGGAGAGCCCCAATAAGGAAATCAATAAGCTGCACCGGACAATGAGCCGGAGGAATCAAACAGAATCTTATAACGGAGTTCTCCTGATGAAGGAGGACTCTTTTCTGTAACCCGGTCTGCTATAATAGGCGTAGATTGATCCGGAAAGAGGTAAATATTCATGTACGATATCATAATCATCGGGTCCGGAATCGTCGGGTCGCTGGTGGCGTATGACCTGTCCCGGTACCGTCTGAAAGTGGCGGTGCTGGAGAAGGACAACGACGTTGCCAACGGGACGACCATGGCCAATTCCGCCATTGTTCATGCCGGGTATGATCCGGAGGACGGGACAATGAAGGCGCTGCTGAATGTCAGGGGGGCGCGCATGTATCCCCAGCTGTGCCGGGATCTGAACTGCATTATCAAAAATACAGGCGCTTTTATCGCGGCTGTCGGTGAGGAAGAGGAACAGGTACTGGACGTCCTTGCCGCCCGGGCGGAAAAGCGCGGCATTGCCTGCGAACTGCTGGACGGTGACACAGCCAGGGGACTGGAACAGAATCTCTCGGACAATGTGACAAAAGTCCTGTCCATTCCCGAGACGTGCATCATCTATCCCTGGGAAGTGGCATACGCTGCCATGGAAACAGCCATCCGCAACGGGGTGGAACTGTTCCTGAACACGGAAGTCACCGGCATCGATAAAGTGCCGGAAGGATACCTGGTCAAAAGCGGCACCCAGGCCTATGAAGCCAGGATGGTCATCAACGCGGCCGGTACCGGAACCGCGGCAATCGACCATATGGTCAGTGACCGGGTTGATTTTGAACCGCGTCCCAGGCGCGGGGAATACTTTGTCATTGATGCGGATATCGACTATGTCAGCCGGGTGATTTTCCCGGTGCCGACCGCCAAGGGCAAGGGCGTCCTCGCAGTGCCGACCGTGCACGGCAATACACTGCTGGGCCCGACTTCGGAACCGATTGAAGACGCTGATAAGAAAGAAACATCATTTGCCGGGCTGGAGAGCGTGCGCCAGCAGCTGCAGAAGACCATGAAGAATCCGCCGCTGCGGAATGTCATCCGCTCGTTTGCCGGCATCAGGGCTTCCGGTACTTCCGCGGATTTCCTGATTGAGGAACTGCCGGATGCCCCGGCCTTTGTACACGCGGCCTGCATTGATTCCCCGGGCCTGGCCAGTGCCCCGGCAATCGCTGCGTATATCCGGGATACCTTCGTCGGGAAGTATATGCCCCTGGAGGAGACTCCGGATGCGGTGATGACCCGGCCGGCCCCGGTGGTCATGAAGAACCTGACCCCGGCGGAACGGGACGCAATGATCCGCAGACAGCCGCTGTATGCCAGGATTATCTGCCGCTGTGAGCAGATCAGCGAACAGGAAATCATTGACTGCATCCACGGTCCGTGCGGGGCCCGCAGCATTAAAGCCGTCAAGAAGAGAGTGCGGCCGGGCATGGGCCGCTGCCAGGGCGGTTTCTGTGAGCCCAGAGTGGCTGCGATTCTGGCCCGGGAACTGCATATTCCGCTGACCGAAGTGCTGCTGGATTCACGGAATTCCCGGATTCTGGAAAAGGAGAACCGATGATGAAACACTATGATGCGGTAATAATCGGCGGCGGCAGTGCCGGACTGGCAGCTGCGGTGACGCTGAAACAGAACGGGCTGGAAAATATCATCGTACTGGAAAAAGACGGGGAAGCCGGCGGGATCCTGCAGCAGTGCATCCATAACGGCTTCGGCCTGCAGACATTCAATGAACAGCTGTCCGGGCCGGCCTACGCGGAGCGGTTTATCCGCCAGGCGGAAGAACTGAACGTACCGGTGCTGTGCAATACCATGGTGACGCACATGCATGCCGACCGGACAATTGAATATGTCAATCCGGAAGAAGGCTATCAGACCGTCACGGCCGATGTTATCGTCCTGGCCGTGGGGTGCTATGAGCGCAGCCGCGGGGCAGTGGAAATCCCCGGTGACCGCCCGGCCGGTGTCTATACGGCCGGCCAGGCCCAGCGCTACCTGAATATTGACGGATACATGGTGGGCCGTAAGGTATTCATCCTCGGCTCCGGCGACATCGGGCTGATCATGGCCAGGCGCATGACCCTGGAAGGCGCGAAGGTTTACGGCGTAGCTGAACTGATGCCGTATTCCAACGGCCTGCCCCGGAATATCAAGCAGTGTCTGGAAGACTTTGACATCCCGCTGTATCTCAGCCATACCGTGACCCATATTTACGGCCGGGACCGGCTGGAAGGAATCGATGTGTCCGCTGTGGATGAGAACCTCAAGCCGATCCCCGGTTCTGAAGTACACTATGATGTGGACACCCTGCTGCTCAGCATCGGGCTGATTCCGGAAAACCATCTGGCTGATGAGGCCGGCATTCGCATGAACCCGCGCACCCGCGGCCCGGTTGTTGATGAGAACTACATGACCTCCGTGCCGGGCATCTTTGCCTGCGGCAACGGCCTGCATGTACATGACCTGGTGGACTTTGTCACCCTGGAATCCTCGCGGGCTGCCGAGGGGGCACTGCGCTGGCTGAAGAAGCCGCAGAATGACAGCGCGGACATCCTCCTGCAGGCCGGGGAAGGGGTCAGCTATATCGTGCCGGGCCACGTACACGCCGATATGGCCCAGCCGTGTGAACTGTTCTTCCGGGTGACGGCCCAGTTCGATACGGCCGAAGTACTGCTGAAGAAAGACGGCGAAGTCATCCGCCGTACCGTCAGGAGGAAACTGATGCCTTCCGTTATGGAACGGCTGAAGCTGAATCCGGCTGACCTGCCGGCAGACGGCAGCAGTCTGACTGTGGAAGTCAGGGAAAGGAACACAAAATGACGACAAAAGAACTGATCTGCGTCAACTGCCCGATGGGCTGCCGGGTCCAGGTGGAAATGGAAGGGCAGACAATCCTCAGCGTCAGCGGCTATACCTGCCCGCGCGGCAAGGAATACGCCGAACAGGAATGCATCCGGCCGATGCGGATCCTGACCTCCACTGTCCGGATTCTCAACGGGGAACACCGGGTCCTGCCGGTCATTACCAATGCTGACATCCCGCTTGACCTCATGGCGGAAGCCATGGATGTGATCCGGGGCATTACCGTGGAGGCACCGGTGGAAGCGGACCAGGTGCTGGTGCATGACCTGCTGCATACCGGGGCGGATGTCATTGCTTCCCGATCCATGCGCAGGGCAGGAAATTAATTCGCTGAACAAAAAAACTGAGAGGCATGAGCCTTTCAGTTTTTGTTTGCCATTTATTCCCGGGCTTTTGCGTTCTGGGCTTCACCCAGGGTGACATCCACGTTCATTTCCTTTTCATCCCGGATGATGGTCAGGGTGATGGTATCACCGATGTCCTTTCCTTTCAGGTAGCGGGACAGTTTCTCGTAAGTATCCGCATCCTGGCCGTCCACCGCAATGATCCGGTCGCCGGCTTTCAGGCCGGCATTCTCCGCGCCGGTTCCTTTCAGCACTTCACTGATATACAGGCCCGGTGTGCGGCGGCCGTCTGTCTCTGTGACGGTGCTGAGCATGACGCCGATGGTGGCCCGGTCCGTGACATAGCCTTTTTCAATCAGCTGCTCGGCTACATCCAGGGCTTCATTGATCGGGATGGCAAAGCCGAGCCCTTCAATTGTCGCGCCGGAGGAAGTGGTGCCGGAGTCCTTGGCATTGACGATGCCGATCAGCTCTCCGTAGCCGTTGAACAGGCCGCCGCCCGAGTTGCCTGAGTTGATGGCCGCGTTGGTCTGGATCAGGGTCATGGCCTCACGGTTGATGGTGACTTCCCGGCTGGTTGCGGAGATGATGCCGTTGGTAACCGTGCCGCCCAGGGTGCCCAGCGGGTTGCCGATGACCACGGCGGTATCACCGACCTGCAGGGCCGAGGAATCACCGGGGACAGCCGGCGGCAGATCTTTTGCGTCAATATGGATAACCGCAATGTCACTCTTGCTGTCGGTGCCGATCAGTTCAGCCGGGTATTCCGTCCCGTCATAAAGTGTGACGGTAATCTTTTCGGCATCTTTGACAACATGGTTGTTTGTGATGATGTAGCCGTCATCGGTAAGGATGACACCGCTGCCGGCTGCTTCCGAGGTGTATTCGCCGCCAAAGAAACCGAAGGCATAATATGAACCTTTGACTTCGGTGCGGATCTCAACGACGGACGGGGCGGCTTTGGCCGCAATCTGCTGAATGGACAGCTCATTGCCGGTGTAGGCTGCCGCGACCGGCTGGGTGTTCTGAGGCTCTTCAGCGGGTTCACTGACTTCCGGCTGGAGCCGCTCATACGCCGCATAGCCGCCGCCGAAGCCGGCCCCAAGCCCGACCAGCGCAGCCAGCCCGGCAATCATGAGCGGGTGGCTCTTACTGCTTTTCGGCTGGGCAGCCATCTCTGTCCGGATCAGTTCCATGACTTCTTCCCGGCTCATCGCTTCGTCAGCCGGCAGTTTGATTTCCTCCGGGGCAGGTCCTGCTTCAGCAATACGCTCAGGTGCTTCTTCTGCCGGAATGGTTTCCGGTTCAGGCTCCATGGCTTTCTCCGGTTCGCTCAGCGGGGCTGCTGTGCCTTCCGCCGCGGCAGTTTCAGCTGCTTCACGGTTATCTGCAGCTGTCGCTTCCAGTTTTGTTTCTTCTGTATGTTCAGAGTAGTTTTCTTCCATCATGCATACTCCTTTCTGCTTACAGACTTAACTGTAATACGGCAATGTGAAATGAATGTGAACAATGCCCAAAATAAAACCGGGCTATCCCGGTTCAGTGTTTTCCGCGCTGGACTGCCATGCCGTAGACAGCCCCGATGGAGCCGCCGATGATATGGGTCAGCTGGGAGATGTTGTCGGCTGTGGTCAGGCCCTGGTAGACCTGCTGGCCGATATAGATGATGGCCACAATGATCAGGGTCAGGGGAATGGCATTGCCGGTGCGGGAGCCGGTGACGGAAGCCAGCAGGATCAGCGCGAAATCCACGCCGCTGGCCCCCAGCAGGGCACTCCGTCCGGGCAGGAAGATGTGCACCAGCCCGGTCACCAGGGCCACAATCGCAATGATCGACAGGAACCTCTGACTGCCGTATTTTTCTTCCAGCAGCGGGCCGACCAGCAGGAACAGGATCATATTGCTGGTGTAGTGTTCGAGGTTCGCATGCCCGAGCACATGCCCGAAGAGCCGGACATAGAACAGCGGATCGGTAAAGGAACTTTTGTATACACTGAAGAACAGCCGGTTAGCCAGGCCGTTCGTAATAATGTTGGCTGCCAGGGCCAGGCCGCTGACCAGGGCAAACGACAGCACAACAGGGGAATTCCAGCTTATTTTTTTCATACTATCACCGCGCTATATTATAGCGCAGAAACCAGAAGAATGAAAAAACGTGTCGTGATATAATACTCTCTGGTGATGAATATGACAAAAGCAAAAATTGTAAATGAACAGGACATCCGCAATCCCGAACTGAAAGAACTCATGGCGGAACTGAAGGACAACAACGGCAACGCCGACCTGCAGGAAAAAGTATTCCAGGCGCTGATCAAGGGACAGTTTCTGGCCCCGATGATTGCCCAGACAATCAAAAATGCCAAGGGAAAGGCAGTCGGTCCGGCCCAGCTGAAATTCGTGCTGCTGAATACAAACAAGGGACAGTCTTTCTTCCCGCTGTTTACCGACGCCGAGGAAGCCCACAAGATGAATCCCCAGAGCAAGACCGGCACATTCGCTGTCCGCACCATCAAGGATTACGACGCGATGTTCAAGAGCAAGAACAATACGGCTGACGGCATTGTCATCAACGCCATGTCAGACAATATTATTCTGAACAAGAACCTGATCGGCCTGCTGGCCATGGGGGAGACACCGCGGACCATGGCAGCCAAGCAGCCGGGCGGTGACGGCGATGCCCAGAAGAAACTGGCTGACCTGCTGGCCGGCCGGGGCGGGAATGTGCAGGTTGCCTTCTCGGAACCGCAGGTGTACCCGACAGCCATGGCCAATGCGGTATATGATCTGTGCTGCACCATGCCGGAGGTCAGCCGGGTCTGGCTGAAACTGGCATCCTTTGAGATGGCCAGGACATATGTTCTGGTTGTGGAACACGACGGCAGCAGCAAGGAAGTGCTCGGCCGCATCAGTGAAGCCGCGGCGCCGCTGTCCCGGAACATGCCGGTAGGCATGATGGAATACCGGGAAGAACTGGGACAGACAGCCCTGAAGGATGCCGTGCCGCTGTATGACCGGGAACTGGAGCTGTAGATGGAAATACGGGCACTGACAGAAGCGGAGAAACCCGCTGCCCAGAAACTGGCCATGGAAGTGTTTCTGAACAGTGACGGCCTTGGTTTCAGTGAACAGGGCATGCATTCCGTATTTGCATTCATTGAAGGCGAAGCCGGAAAACTGGCTTATCTGGGTGTCTTTGACCCGGATCTGACCGGCATGCTGGCCTATGATCCGGAGCGTTATCATCTGGCCCTCTGCTTTGTCCGGCAGGACCGGCAGGGGCAGGGGCTGGGTCACGCGCTGCTGAATGCCTTCCTGGATCTGGCAGAAAAAAACCACGCCGCCCGGATTACCGTCAACGCGGCCCCGCCGGCCTGTCACGTGTATGAAAGCGCGGGCTTTGAAAAGTGCGGCCCGGAAACCGAACGGGACGGGGTGCGCAGCATACCGATGGAGTTCCTGCTGGGCCGGAAGAATCTCGGCCGGACAGTAACGGTAACGGTAGACCGGCCGTACGGTTCCCTGCATGAGCACTATCCCGACACGGCCTACACATGCAATTACGGTTACGTGGAGGAGTGCCTGAAGGAAGAAGGGGAATTCCAGGATGCCTATGTGATCGGCCCGGCAGAACCGGTGGAACAGTTTACCGGCACGGTGGCCGCCCTGATCTATCACGCGGATGATGAGATCTGCCGCTGGGTGGTGGCGGATCATGATCTGACCCGGCAGGAGATCATCGATGCCGTGGGGTTCCAGGAACAGTACCATGATGTCCGGATCATTGAAAAGCCGGAAAAGAAAATGAACTGAGAACGGAGAAATCCGTTCTTTTTCATGTTCACAGAGAATTCAGATTGTGTTCAATCCGGAAACAGATTGTTTTTTTATGATCTGGGTGTCAAGGAGGTACACCCATGAAAAACGAACAGGTGTTTGCCCGGGTGGAACAGAAATACGGCCTCAGTGAAGAACAGGCCGCGGCATTCCTGGAACTGGCCGGACCGTATCTGAAACCGGATGCCCGGTCGGAATATACCCTGCGGAATATTTATCTCGACAGTCCGGATGACCGGATGATCATCCGTTCTCTGGAAAAGCCTCTCTATAAGGAAAAACTCAGGCTGCGGGCGTACGGGAAACCGGGTGCGGAAGGCCCGCTGTTCCTGGAAATGAAGAAAAAGAGTGACGGGATTGTCTTCAAACGGCGGATCACCCTGACGGCCGGTGAGATACCGGCCTGCCTGAAGGGTGAGGGCCTGAAGGAAAAAGGGCAGATCGGCCGGGAACTGGACTACATGTTCACAAGTTACCGGCCGGTGCCCAAAGCCTATATCGCCTATGACCGGCAGGCCTGGTCAGGCGCGTTCAACCCTGATCTGCGGGTGACGATGGACCGCCGGATCCGCTACCGTCTCGGTGACCTGGATATCAGTTCGCCAAGCCCGGAGGAAATGCTGGCCATGGACAGCGAAGTGATTCTGGAAATCAAATTCCAGGATGCGTATCCGCTCTGGCTGACGGAAATCCTCAGTCATCTGCGTCTGCAGAAAACGTCCTTTTCCAAATACGGAAGAGTTTACAGAATCACGCATACAGCCGCCCTGTCCGGCCTTGTCAGACAGGAGAAAACGGAGGAATCGAAATGTTTACATCCATATTTACCGGGACATCATCCGGACTTCAGTTATTATCCGTACTGACCGCGTTCGGCATCAGCCTGCTGTGCGGCCTCACGATAGCCCTGATTTACCGTTCTGCCTTCAGGCCTTCAGCGAACCTGCTCATGAGCGTGGTGGTGCTGCCGCTGATCGTGGCTGGGGTCATCCTGATGGTCAACGGGAGCCTGGGTGTCGGGGTGGCCATTGCCGGCAGCTTCTCACTGGTCCGTTTCCGGTCACTGCCAGGCAAGGCCTCGGATATCGCGGTGGTCTTTCTGGCCATGGCCGCCGGGCTGGCCTGCGGCACGGGTTACGTGACCTTCGCGGTGGTCATGACGCTGACTGCCGGGCTCTGCCTGTGGCTGGTGAGCAGGCTGCCGTTTCTGCAGAATGACCCGGCTGAGCGGATTCTTA
The DNA here is from genome assembly GCA_017420585.1 of Solobacterium sp. Taxonomy (GTDB): domain Bacteria; phylum Bacillota_I; class Bacilli_A; order Erysipelotrichales; family Erysipelotrichaceae; genus Bulleidia. Next base: position 7,283 of record JAFOIT010000122.1, on the reverse strand, counting down.
AGGTTACCATTCCGGAAGACCTGGACAGCGCCGGATTATTCACGGATATTCTGAATCAGTATACGGTGTCCTGGCATCAGGAAGGACTCAAGACGGTGAACCTCGGGGCGATGTACCAGATTACCTATAGAATCTGCCTGAAGTATGCGGAGAAGGAAAAGGAGATGCTGGACCAGATCCGCATCAGGAACGGCAATCTGACGGTTGCTTCACAGTCCGCCGGCCTGAGCGGCAGTGAACTGTAACAGTACTGAAAAAAGGTGACAGATATTGTCTGTCACCTTGTTCTTTTTGTCATAACGGTCAGATGTTCTGGAACCATTCATCCAGCTGCTCATTGATCAGTTCCATCGCCCGGGAATAATAACGGCTGTGTTTGTAGGAGATATAGACCGGCCGGGTGGATACCTTCTCCGGCAGCCGGTAGTAGACGATGGATTCCGGCATCCAGTTGATATACCGCAGCAGGGTATCACTGATGAAGGATATGCCGGCCCCGATGGCGGTATAACGGTAAATGGTGGTCAGACGATCGACTTCCAGCAGGATATTCGGTATAAAGCCGGCCTGCTTGCAGAGATTGTCTGTCAGCTGGCGGGTTTCATTGCCCTTGGTCAGCAGGATAAACGGATCGTCCCGGAATACTTTCAGATCCACCGGTTTCTTGTCGCTCTTGCTGAGATTGGCCGCTTCCTCGGCTGTCATGCACTGGCCTTCAAGCTCAGGCCGCCGCATCGCGGCCGGCACAGCCAGCAGGATGCTTTCGTGATAGAGTTCACGCTGGTCAAAGATATTCTTGTCCAGCGGATGATTATCGATGACCAGGTCAAGCTTGCCTTCCATCAGCTGGGTTTCCAGGGTGGTGGAGTCGGCATTCAGCAGTTCAATCCGGATCTTGTCATATTCCTTCATAAAGACGGAGAGGAATGCAGGCATGACGAGGTCGGAGAGCATCTGGTTTGTCCCGATGCGCAGATAGCCGTTCTGCAGATTATTGATGGCATCAATATAATTTTCAAAAGCGCGTTCGGACAGTTTGATTTCATTGGCTGTCCGCAGATATTCGCGGCCGGCATCGGTGAGGCGGATCGGCTTGGTGGTCCGGTCAAACAGGGGCATGCCGATATCCTCCTCGATTTTCCGGACAATTACACTGAGTGAAGGCTGCGGAATATAGAGCTTTTTTGCGGCTTTGGAGAAGCTTTATTCTTCACTGATCGTTTCGATCAGCTTCTTATGATGGAAGAGATCAGCCATGGTTTCACCTCGATTTGCATCATATATTGATTATCTAATATTAATTATAATATTATACGGGGTTGATTATAATGCAAGAAGTTTTTATAGTGAAATTGAAGAAAAAGTAAGCGCTTACTTTTTGGAGGGCAAAATAATGGCTAAGAAAGCAAAGAGCGTCACAGTTTCGGAAACAGAAAACTTCCGTCTTGAAGCAGACTCCATCGGTACAAAACAGGTACCTGTCGATGCGTTGTACGGGGTACAGTCACTGCGGGCAAAGGAGAATTTCCCGATTACCGGTGAACGGATGAATCCGGTATTCATCCGCAGCATGGCCCAGCTGAAGAAGGCATGTGCCATCGCCAACATGAAAGCCAAGGAACTGACCCCGGAACAGGCTGAAGTGATCATCGCAGCCTGCGACAAGATCATTGCCGGTGAATATCTCGATGAGTTCATCGTTGACCCGATCCAGGGCAGTGCCGGCACATCCATGAACATGAATGCCAACGAAGTAATTGCCAACATCGCCATCGTCAGCATGGGCGGCAAGCCGGGCCAGTACGACATGATCCACCCGAATGACCATGTCAACCGCGGCCAGTCCACCAATGACATCATTCCTTCGGCCGGCAAGATCACCACACTGTTCCTGCTGGACAGACTGGACAAGTCCCTGGCTACGCTGGAAAAGGAACTGCTGAAGAAGGCAAAGCAGTTTGACGGCATCCTGAAGATGGGCCGTACGCAGCTGCAGGACGCTGTCCCAATGCGGCTGGGCCAGGAATTCAATGCCTACGCCACAGCCGTGGCAAGAGGCCGCCAGAGAATCCGCAAGGCTTCCGAGGAAATGACCGCCCTCAACATGGGCGCCACCGCCATCGGCACAGCCATCAACGCCAACCCGAAGTACTTCAACACGGTTGTCAAGGAAATCTCCAAGGTTACCGGCAAGAAGTTCACCCAGGCAGAAGACCTGATTGACGGCACCATGAATATCGAGAGCTTCGCAGCGGTATCCGGCGCAGTCAGAGACACGGCGGTAGCGCTGTCCAAGATGAGCAACGACCTGCGGCTGCTGTCCTCCGGTCCGCGGACAGGCATCGGCGAAATCAACCTGCCGGCCATGCAGAACGGCTCCAGCATCATGCCGGGCAAGGTCAACCCGGTTATTCCGGAAGTGGTCAACCAGGCTGCCTTCCGGGTGATCGGCAATGACGTGACCATCGCCATGGCTGCCGAAGGCGGTCAGATGGAACTGAATGCCTTTGAACCGATTACCTTCTACTCGCTGTTCCAGTCGATCGAAATCCTGGCCAACGCCGTCGATACACTGACCGAGAACTGCGTCAAGGGAATCACCGCCAACAAGCAGCGCTGCGATGACCTGATGCATGCCAGTGTCGGCATCGTTACAGCCCTGGCCCCGATTATCGGCTACCAGGCCTCGGCCAACCTTGCCAAGGAAGCGCTGAAGACCAACGTACCGGTCAAGGTGCTTGCGGTGCAGAAGGGCATCATGACAGAAGAACAGCTCAACGAAGTCCTGGATCCGTACAAGCTGACGGAACCGCCGGTCAGAAAATAATACTGATTACGGAAGGATGACAGGGGAGGGAACTTCCACAGGAAGTTCCCTCCTTTTTTGCTATACTGATTCAGGATAGAAAAGAGGAAACAACATGGCTTCAGGCTTTATCAACGGAATCATATACGGCCGTCAGGAAACCGGGTTCTATGTGGATGATCAGCGCTTTGCCAGGTTCGGCAGTGATGCGGAAATCCGGAAACTGCTGACGGAAGCGGATGACCTGACGGATCTGGACGGCGGTTTTGTCCTGCCGGGTTTTATCAGCATCCATACGCATTTGCTGAAAAACAGCCGCAAGAATACATCCCTGCCGGCGGAAGAAGCTCTGGCTGCCTATGGCATCAGGATGAACAAAGCCGGCATCACCGCGGCCGGCAGTGAGGATTTTACGGGGCCCGGCTGGCAGGACGCAATGGACCTGTTCATGCGCCTGGCCTATCAGGGCCGCCTGCGTGTGCGGGTGAGCGAGCAGTGCCGCTTCCGTGATGAGCGCGACTACGCGGCTTTTCTGGATGAAGGTTACGGGGCCGGCATCGGGGATGAATTCTTCAGTGCGGGACCGCTGCAGCTCGTTCTGAACGATGAAGCCGGAACCCTTTGCTATACCGATGAAGAAGCGGAAACGCTGGTGCGCCTGGCCGGGCAGTTCAACACCCCGGTGCTGGCGGAAGCGCGTGAGCCGGCCGCCCTGGACCAGATCCTGGCCGTCTTCCGGGATACGGTGCTGCCCGGCAACCCGCTGGGTGATGCCGTGATCTGCGGTGAGAAAGTCCATCCCGACCAGCTGGATGAGATCAAACGGCTGGGACTGTACTGCGCAATGCCGGCCGAAAGCGCAAAGGATGCGTATGTCCTGCCGTATGCAGCAGACGGCATCGATCCGCTTAGCCTGATCGCGGCAGATCCGGAAGGCGTGGAGCGGACAATCGAGGCCCTGACAGCCAAAGCGGCCCGGTTTATCGGCATGGGAAGTGATACCGGCCGGCTGCAGGAAGGGTATCTGGCAGATTTCGTTGTTCTGGACAGGGATATTACTGCCTGCCCGGCAAAGGAGATATCATCTGCCCTGATCCGGATGACTGTGCTCGGCGGAGAGGCGGTGTTTGAAAAATGATCCGGATGCTGAAGGAAGAAGATATCTTTGCGGTCTGGTGGTGGCTGAACTGGTATACGACCCATACGCGGTCGTTCCGGCGGCAGGAACCCCTGGATAACCGGAAGTTCACTGAAGCTGTCCGGCAGGCACAGGCGGATATGCCCTGGCTGGTCCTGCTGGAAGATGATATGCCGTGCGCGCTGGCCTGCATCCATGAAAGAACCTGTACCGATGATGCCGGCTGGGGCGGTTCGGTGCTGGTGTGCACAGCGCCTGACCGGCGCCGGCAGGGTTATGGCAGAAGGATTCTGAAGGCCCTGATGGAGCTGGCCGAAAAGGACGGCTATGCTTACCTGCAGGCAGCGGTCATCCCGGAGAATGAAGCCGGGCACGCCCTGCTGGACAGCTGCGGTTTCGCGGCCGCCGGAAACAATGGGGAAGAAGTCCGCAGGTATGAATTTGCCGCCAATGCCGGCTGCACGGATATGCCGGAGAATACGGATCCCTACGGTGCGGTGAGACCGGGCCGGGTGCCGGTATGAAACAGGTAATCCTGGCCGGGGTGTTTTCCCGGCTCAGCGAAGCCGGACCCGTCCTGGCGGAAACCGAAGCATTATGCCGGGCGGCGGAGATGGAAGTGGTCTGCACCGTGCTGCAGCAGCTGAACCGGCCTGACGCGGCAGCCGTGTTCGGGCGCGGCAAGCTGCAGGAGCTGACGGCCGCGGTAAAGGAAACCGAAGCGGAAATGGTTGTCTTTGCCCATCCGGTATCGCTTTCGGCAGCCGAACATGTTGCCGAGGCGTGCGGGGTCGAAGTCATTGACCGGACAGCGCTGATTCTGCAGATTTTCTCCCGGCGGGCCCGCAGCCGGCAGGCAAAACTGCAGGTTGAAGCAGCCCGGCTGGCCAATGCTCTGCCCGGCGTGATCCGGCAGAGCGATGAGGCGGAAACCCATGCCCGGGGCGGCTCCTTCAGCAACCGCGGGGCTGGTGAAATGCGTTCTTCGCTGATCCGGCGGCGGTATCAGAACCGCATCCGGCAGCTGAAGGACGAGCTGAAGAAAATCGAAAGCCGGCAGTCCTCCCTCGAAAACAGAAGGACCCGGACGCGGCTGAAACGGGTGGCCCTGGCCGGGTATACCAATGCCGGCAAAAGCAGCCTGATGAACGCGTTTCTGGCCCTGGGCAGCCATGGCCGCGAGGTGACGGCGGAAGACCGGCTGTTCGAGACCCTGGACACCAGTGTACGGCGGATAATGACCGGCAGCGGGGAGTTCCTGCTGTATGATACGGTCGGGTTTGTTTCCAATCTGCCCCACGAACTGATCGATGCCTTCCATACCACCCTGGCATCGGTGCGGGAAGCGGACCTGGTTCTGCATGTCATTGACGGCAGTGACCCGCAGTGGCAGTACCGGGCGGAGGTGACGGAGGAAACGCTGAGAGCGATCGGAGCCGGCGAAGTGCCGGTGCTGCGGGTGTTCACCAAGGCTGACGCGGGCATCGATCCTAATATCACCGGCCTGTCGGTATCGGCATTTACCGGTGCCGGCATGGCTGAACTGACAGAAGAAATCCTGCGCCGGCTGTATCCGGACGAGACAACCGTGACGTGTCTGGTTCCGTATGATAAAATGGCGCTTGTTGAAACGTACCGTAAAATTGCCAGAATCCGGCTGCTGGAAAACACCGAAGCCGGACAGCGCCTGCAGCTGCAGGGCAGCAGGGTGCTGCTGAAGCCGTTTGAACAGTACATGGAAAGGGAAGAATATGAAAACAGTATGGGAAAAGGCTGATGCGAAGACAATCAGCGCGATCATGGCCTTCGGTGATGAGTACCGCACCTTCCTCGGCCGGACAAAGACCGAACGGGAATTTGTCAAGGAAGCCAGGGCCCTGGCAGAACAGCAGGGCTTCAAGGACCTGGCCGCGAAAAAAGGCAAGCTGAAGGCCGGGGACAAGGTTTATGCGGTGAACCGCGGCAAGAATCTCTGCCTGTTTGTGATCGGAAAAAAACCGCTGACCGACGGCCTGAACATCCTCGGTGCGCATATTGATTCGCCGCGGCTGGACCTCAAACAGCATCCGGTTTACGAAAAGGACGGCCTGGTGCTGCTGGACACGCACTACTATGGCGGCATCAAGAAGTACCAGTGGGTTGCCCGGCCGATGGCGCTGCACGGCGTCGTGTGCAAAACCGACGGCACTGCCGTGGAGATCTGCATCGGTGAGAAGGCTGATGACCCGGTGGTCGGCATCAGCGACCTGCTGATCCACCTGGCCGGTGAGCAGATGAAAAAACCGGCATCCACCGTCGTGGAAGGCGAAGCGCTGAACGTGCTGGCCGGCTCCATCCCGATGAAGGATACGGAGAAAGACCCGGTCAAGGCATACCTGCTGGACCTGCTGAAGAAGCAGTACGATATCGAGGAAGATGATTTCGTTTCTGCGGAAATCGAAGTCGTGCCGGCGGAAGCGCCGCGGGATTACGGTCTGGACCGCTCCATGGTACTGGGCTACGGCCACGATGACCGGGTCTGCGCCTATACATCCATGCGGGCCATCCTCGAAATGAAGAAGCCGGAAAGAACTTCCTGCTGCATCCTCGTGGACAAGGAGGAAATCGGCTCGGTCGGCGCAACCGGCATGCAGTCCCGCTGGTTTGAGAGTATCCTGGCAAAGCTGCTTGCCATGCAGGGCAGTGAATCCCTGATCGCCCTGAATGACTGCCTGAACAATTCAAAGATGCTGTCCAGCGATGTGTCGGCAGCCTTTGATCCGAACTATCCGGAAGTCAATGACCCGAAGAACTGCGCGTATTTCGGCGGCGGCATTGTCTTCAACAAATACACCGGGGCCCGCGGCAAGAGCGGCTCCAACGACGCCAATGCGGAATACGTGGCAGAAGTCCGGCGGGCCATGCAGAAGGGTGACATTACCTTCCAGACCTCGGAACTCGGGGCTGTCGATGTCGGCGGCGGCGGAACGATCGCCTTCATTCTCGGCAACCTGAACATGGATGTCATCGACGCCGGCATTGCCGTGCACAACATGCACGCCCCGAGCGAGATTGTTTCGAAAGCGGACGTCTATGAAGGTTACCGGGCATACCGGGCGTTCCTGACATATATGGGGGAATAAGATCATGGCAGACAAGAAGAAGCACACCCCCGGGGCAGTCATCATGACCCGCTCGGTCTTCCAGGGCCAGCGCAAAGCCAGATGGGTCTTCCGGGAAAAGGCATTTGACCGCAACGATACCGGCTGGCGGATTGTCGGCGACGGCGACACCCAGGGTTACATCAACCATGAGGAGAACATCCTGCTGGTGGATCTCAAGACCATTGAGCATGTGGAG
>JAFOIT010000121.1 GCA_017420585.1 Solobacterium sp. | reverse complement strand
TTCTGCCGTAAAGCTTTCTGTCAATGTCATTGAAGCCTTTCCAGAACGGGAATTCATCCCAGTCATCAAACAGATTCTCAGTAAACAATTTCGGTGCAAACATAGTTTATTCCTCCTTTACTCTTCTTCATGTTCATATCTGAACTATGTTTCTGAGCAAGGGGACGGAGCGTTTGGATTCTGCTCAGGATCTTCTCTGTTCCTTTGTTCAATTATGTTATAGCACGGTTTTTAGCACTTTCAAGTGGTGTGTGCTAATTATTTGATTTCTTCCGTCCGGAAGATGAACTTGACCCGGTCATTGTCGTTTCCGGCTGTGCCGCTGAAGTTCCTGTAGACCTCCCCGGCCTTCAGCACCGCCTGGATCTGATCCAGGGCATCCGGCAGTTCGTTCTCCAGCCGGCTGACCAGCTGATCCATGCCTTCGGTCTCAAACTTCTCCATGCCATCCAGCAACTCCTGCACGCCGTCATCCAGTTTTGCTGTACCGTCAGACAGTCTGCCGGCTCCGTCAGCGAGTTCTCCGGCTCCCTGATCCAGTTCGGCTGTACCGTCTTTCAGCTGACCGGCCCCGCTGTCCAGTTTGTCAGCGCCTTCATGCAGGTCCGCCGCGCCGTTATTGACTTCGGCCGCTCCGGCCGCAAGCTGTCCGGCTCCGGCATTGACTTTCTCAGCCCCGTCACTGACCTGAGAGATGCCTTCCTGCAGGGCCGCTGCCCCGCTGTCGAGGGTTTCTGCCCCCTGGGCCAGCTGCTGCAGGCCGCCGGCTACCTGGTCGGCCCCATCCAGCAGGGAAACAGTGCCGCCTTCCGGCACGGTCTCCAGACCGCCCTGAAGCTGCTTCGCTCCGGCCACGATCTGACCGGCCTTTTCGTTCAGGGCTGCCGCTCCGGCTGCCAGCTGAGCGGATCCCTGCTGCAGGGCACTCAGGCCGGCTGTTCCGGTTTCCTGACTGCCGTCAAGCAGTGTATCAAGCGACCCGCCGATCAGCAGTACCTGGGAACGGAAGGCATTGTCCGGATGGGCTTCCACCAGACCGGCATAGGTCTGCAGGGCTGTTGTGAAATTCTGCTGCGCCGCCATGAGTTCTGCCCCGGCCTGTTCCGGTGTCGTTGTTTCGTTATCCATGAAGGTGATGTGGCTGCCATCCTGACGGTAGGCCTGCTGGACCGGTTCTTCCGGTGCGGCAGCACAGCCCTCCGCCGGCACTTCCACATATTCAACCCTGACTTCATTGCGGGCCGCTTCCAGTTCAGCCTTCAGGCTTTCATTTTCAGCCGCCAGACTCTGAACCTGTCCCTGCAGGGCGGCATTCTGTTCATCCGCCGCAGCCTTTTCAACTTTCAGGCTGTCATTTTCCGCCTGCAGATTCTGGACCTGGGCCTGCAGGGCCGCCAGTTCTTCATTGTCAGCCGGAATGTCATCCGCTGCTTTCAGGCTGCTGTTTTCTGCCTGCAGCGCTGCGATCTGTTCCTGCAGGGCCGCTGTATCCGCACTCTCTTCCACCTGTGGGGTCTCACTCTGCAGTTCATTGAGCTGTGCTTCCAGGGCTTCGTTTTTTTCACTCAGGCCGCTGTTTTCTTCTTCCAGGGCAGCGATCTTCTCTTCGTACAGAGCCGCTTCCTCCGCACTCATCGCCGGCGCCGCATTATTCTGCGCCTGTCCGGCCGCGCTCACTGCCTGATCATAGGCTGCTTTTTTGACAGCCATATCTTCAGCTGCCTTGACGACATTGTCATAGGCCACGGCAATCTGCATGGAAATTTCCGCATCACCGGTCAGATTCTCCAGCTGCCGCAGCTGTTCACGGGTCTGCCGCAGACCGGCAACCGCCTGATTCACACCGGCATCGAGCTGTTTTGCCCCGTCAGCGACGGCCTGTGTACCGGCTGTCAGGCCCGGATTCTCTTCATTGCCCTCCAGCGCAGCGACATATGTCTTCATGCCGTCATCCAGCGTATGCAGACCGGCAGCCACCTGGCCGGCTCCGGCTGCCAGCTGGGCTGTTGCTGTCTTGGCTGTTTCCGTGCCTGCCTTCAGCTGGCCGGCTCCGGCATTGACCTTCGCGGTTCCTTCACTCAATGCCCCGGTTCCTTCCTGCAGGGCATCCGCCCCTGTCTTCAGAGCAGCCGTACCGTTCTGCAGGGTTTCACTGCCGGTACTGAGGGCGGCAGTGCCGTCTTTCAGTTCCGCTGCCCCGTCTTTTACTTTGGCCGTACCGTCTTTCAGCTTCCCGGCGCCGTCAGCCAGATCACTGCCGCCTTGGCGCAGTTCACCGCTGCCGTCCTTGAGGGTTCTGACCCCGTCCAGCAGCTGGTCCGCACCGTCTTTCAGCTGATTGATCTTGTCAGTCAACTCACCGGTATTGATATCCAGATCCAGGTCGGACAGCAGATCCGAGGAGGCCATGGTCATGGTCATGCCCATGGTGAAATCCGTCACATCCGCTTCGATTTCCATGTATTCCGGAATATCGATGCCATCCAGGCGCCCACGCAGATTCGCATCCTTTTCCAGACTTTCCCGCAGACCCGGGAAGGCCACCCCGGCCACAATGGTCTTCGATCCTTCGGAGATGATCCGGCCGTTGGTCACTCTGACATTTTTGAAATGCTCCGGGGAAAGTTCCATGCCGCTGGCCATGACAAACGGCACGCAGACATTCCGGGTGACGCCGTTGACTGTCACCGGTGCATTTGTATGATTTTCATAATCCAGCCGGATTCTGACATGACCGCTCTTCCCGGCCAGTTCTTCCGCCGTGACCGGCTGTCCGTCCAGTTCATAGCTGATCTTTACTTCCACCGGCAGATCATCATTGCTGGTGCCCTGATAATAAATATCCTTCCCTTCGGCATTCCAGACCAGACCGCCGTTTTCTTCCCGGGTAAAGCCCTCATCACCGCTGACATTGGTAATATCCTGCAGATCGGAACTGTCTTCCACCCGGTTCCTGCCGCCGGCCTTCAGCCAGTCGCTGACGATGACTTCCTTCTTCTTGCCGGAAGGATCCGTTATGACATAGACTGTCTCTTCCTTGCCGGAAGATTCCTCTTCTGTTTCTTCTTCCGCATGCACCGGCAGACCGCTGACCCCCAGGGTCAGGATCGCTGTCAGCGCCGCAGCTGTTCTGCATATCCGCTTCATATTTTCTTTCCTCCTTACCCTTTCTGTGCCAGAGTCGTCCGGCCGATGATACCGTCAAATATCAGCAGCAGACTCGGCAGCAGGAAGATAACACATACCATGCTTATCAACGCTCCGCGGGCCATCAGCACGCAGAGAGAACTGATCATATCAATATTGGAATACAGGCCGACCCCGAATGTGGCCGCAAAGAATGACAGGGCACTGACCAGAATGGATTTGGCACTGGCCGCCACCGCATCCGTGACCGCTGTCCGCTTGTCCTTCCCGGCTGTCCGTTCGCGTCTGTAGCGGGTCGTCAGCAGGATCGCATAGTCCACAGTGGAACCCAGCTGAATCGTGCCGATGATAATCGAGGCGACAAACGGCATTCTCGTTCCGGTAAAGGCCGGTATGCCCATGTTCACCATGATGCCGAATTCGATGACCGCCACCAGAATCACCGGCAGCGACAGGGACCGGAAGACAGCCGCAATGATGATGAAGATAATGCCGATCGACACCACACTGACAGTGCTGAAGTCGTGGTCGGTCACCCGGATCAGATCCTTTGTGCAGGGTGCTTCCCCGATCAGCATCGAACCGCTGTCATATTTGTCAGCGATCGCATCCAGCTTTTCCACCTGGGCATTGACCTTATCGCTGGCCACATCGTATTCCGAGCCGATCAGGATCAGCTGCCAGTCATCGGTGATCAGATCTTTTCTCAGATCATCCGGAATCATTTCATCCGGGATGGCCGGGCCCTTGATCGTATTGAGACCGAGCACCCACTTCACACCGTCTTCCTGTTTCATCTCATCCGCCATGGCCCGTACTTCCCTGGCCGGCACATCCGCATCCAGCAGCAGAATATGCGTGCAGGTCATATCGAATTTTTCCTTCACCATGGTGTTTGCCGCAATGCCGGGCAGATCCCGCGGCAGCGTACTGTCCAGGTTGTAGTAGATATTGCCATGGGTATAGCCGTATACCGCCGGACCCAGCAGCACCAGCGCCAGTGCCAGGAAGGCATACGCATGTTTTGTCACGGTCGGGCCGACTCTGCCAAGATCCGGAATGACCGCCTTATGTCTTGTCTTCTGCAGAAGTCCGCCACAGGCCAGGATCATGGCCGGCAGGATCGTAACGCAGCCGACCACGCCGAGCACCACTCCTTTGGCCATGACAATGCCCATGTCACGTCCCAGGGTAAAGCTCATGAAGCACAGGGCGATAAACCCGGCAACTGTTGTTACGGATGAACCGATAATCGAGGTGAACGTCTCGGCAATGGCCTGCACCATGGCCTCTTCCTTGTCTTTCCCGGCTTCCAGATGAGCCTCATAACTGTGCCACAGGAAGATCGAGTAGTCCATCGTGACACCCAGCTGCAGCACCGCTGCCAGCGCCTTTGTCACATAGGAGATCTGGCCCAGGAACATGTTGGTTCCCAGGTTATAGACAATGGCCATGCCGATGCCGGCCAGGAACAGAAATGGCACCAGGAACGAATCCATCGCCAGCATGAGCACCACACAGCTCAGCGCCACCGCCATCATGACGTAGACCGGCGCTTCTGCCTCCGACAGGTCCTCGGTATCCACCAGCACAGCTGACATGCCGCTGAGGTATACCTGCTCCCCGGCAATCCGGCGGATCTCACGGACAGCCGCGATGGTGCCGTCCGCCGAAGTCGTATCATCAAAGATAATGAACATGATTGTTGCGTCGCCGCTGTTGAAAGCGTCATAGACATCATCCGGCAGGAATTCCATCGGTACGGACAGATCCAGCACCGAATCATACCAGATCACGTTTTTCACATGATCCACCTGCATGATCTTTTCCTTTACCGCCGCCGTATCCCTGGCGGACATGCCCTCCGTCATCAGCACCGAGAACGCGCCGCTTCCGAACTCTTCCTTCAGGATATCCTGTCCCTGCATCGTTTCGATGTCTTTCGGCAGATATGTCAGAAGATCATAGTTGACCTTCGTATGCAGATAACCGAGCCCGGAAGGAATCAGCAGCGCCACTGCCAGAATCAGAATGGCTTTCCGGAATCTGATTACCCACTGTCCAAGTTTCTCCGGCATATCATCACCTTCCTTTTTTCGACTGTTGGTCATTTTTTACTGTACCGTTATAACGCTTTTTCGACTGTTGGTCAATATTTTTGACTTTATTTCTTTCCTTCAGCTGAAAAAACGTTAAAATAGAACCGATGAGTACGACGGGAAAGGCTGCAGAAAACAAAAGAAAAAAGCGGGAAGCACTGATACATACCGCTTTTGAACTGTTCTCCAATGACGGCTTCGCGCATACCAGCATCGCTGATATCGCCGAGAAAGCCGGTGTCGGCAAGGGGACATTCTATTTCTATTTCCGGGATAAATATGACCTGCGCAATCATATTATCGCCCGTAAATCAGCCGAGATCTTCACCCGGGCCAAGAACGCGCTGGATCAGACAGACCTGGTCACGCTGGAAGACAAGATCATCTTTATGGCTGATCACATCATCAGCCAGCTGGAAAATGATGTCATCACCCTGCGCTTTGTCTACAAGAATCTCAGCTGGGGTGTCTTTGAGAGTGCCTTCATTGACCATGTGGAAACCGATGTCGACTTTGCCAGCATCTTCGCCCAGGCCATTGCCGAGTCCACGGTCCGCTACGAAAACCCCCTGATCATGATCTATATGATCATCGAGCTGATCAGCAGCACCTGCCATGATTCGATCCTGTACGGCAAGCCGCTGCCGATCGATGAGATGAAAGGCTACGTCTTCACTTCCATCCGGGCCATCATGAAAGCCCAGGAAATCCATGAACCGGCCTGATCACTGCCCGGCAGTGATTTTTTTATACGGAAAAGAGAGGTTTCCCTCTCTCAGGCAATTAATGTATCTTCCCTGGCTTCCCGCTTGATGCGGCGGTAGATCAGCACATAGCAGATCACCACAAAGGCCAGGAACATGTTGGTCGCCAGGTCGCTGTTCAGCATGGCCATGGCGTCATAGAAGGCATGCATGGAGACCGGCAGGAGATAGGCCAGCGCCAGGTTGACCCTGCGCATGTGTTCGTCCCGCCGTACGTCGCAGACCTTCGCCCGGCCGTAGAAGGTACCCATGGTTACCGCAAAGCCGAAATGGGCCGGCACGGCCAGGAAGGCCCGGGTCAGTGCCACGCCCAGACCGTACTGCATGACATACATGACATTCTCGATGGCCGCAAAGCCCAGTGACACGAAGACCGCATAGACTATCCCGTCAAACCGGTAATTGAAGGCCGGATTCTTCCAGGTGCGCCGTTTCAGGAAAAAAAGCTTTGTGCCTTCTTCCGCCAGGCCGACCATCGTGGCCAGGGCAATGATTTCCGCCGTCACCGAAGAAAACGGGATCTGGGGAAAGACAAAGTATTCAAACAGCGCTTCGATCAGCCCGGCCGTCACCGCCGAAAGAATGCCGAAGAGGACCAGTCTGGCCAGCAGCCGGCCCGGTTCCTTTTCGATTCTGTCATGCCGGTAGATGTAATACATCAGGAACAGCGCCGGGATGACTGCCGCAACTACCAGCAGTCTCGGGCTGCTGTATCGGTAATAAAATTCACTGAACATATCCGTTCTCCGTCAGTTTTCCTGCTGGTGCACCAGTTCGTAAATCTTGTTTTTGGAGACGCCTGTCTCGGAAGCGATCTGCCGGATGGCCGCCGAAGTTGTCATGCCGGCCGCCACCGCCTCATTGACCATGGTCAGGATTTCACCGTAGTCCACATCGCTGGAATAATCATCTTTGTTGCCCTCGATGACGACAACCATCTCACCCTTCAGGCCCGCCAGTTCCGGCAGGAGTTCGCGGATGGTGCCGCGCAGGAACTCCTCATGCATCTTGGTCAGTTCCCGGGCAATGCAGCAGCGCCGGTCGCCGAGCACCTCAAGACAGCTCTTCATCATCTTCTCGATC
>JAFOIT010000120.1 GCA_017420585.1 Solobacterium sp. | reverse complement strand
TGTGATCAGATACAGGAGCGGTTCACCCGGGTTCATCAGCCGCACAATTACCTGCAGGACACCCATGCACAGGACGCCGGTCACGGCATAGCTGACCATACAGGAGCAGAGGTAATCTCCCTGCCGGTCGGCATGCTCGGTCATTTCCCTGGTGATCATGCCGTTATAGCCCAGGGACGCCACCGCCGTCAGCATTGTGATCCAGGAAGCCGCGTAATCAACCAGGCCCTTGGCTTCCAGTGACAGCCTGTGGGCCACATAAAGGTTCAGCAGAAACTGCAGCAGCGCATAGGTCACATTGCCGAAAAATATCCAGGATACATTTCTTTTCAGACGTCTGCTGAAATTCTGCCCGCCAGAACTCATCTGTTTACCTTCCTTTTCATCTTAGTATTATCCCCAAACCGCACCGTCTTGACAAGTAAAGCGGCCGATCTGCGGCAATCCGTCTGCAATTTCTGCTTTGTTTCTGCCTGAATCATGAGAAAATAGCAGTATGAAAGTCTGCTATATCAATTCTGTCTGCGGTTTCGGCTCCACCGGGCGGATCGTGGAAAAACTGGCATCATCGGTCGACGAGGCCCTGGTCTGCTACGGCCGGAAAGAATACAATCCTTCCCAGGCTCTTTTTGAAACATATAAAATGACAGGGTTCGCAGGCAATGCCGCGGCCGCCATGGGAACGATCCTTTTCAACAACAACGGGTTTGCCAACCGTGCCGAGACCGAAAAGCTGATCAGGCGGATTGAAGCATTTCAGCCTGATGTGGTTCATCTGCATAATCTGCACGGTTATTACCTGAATATCGAGGTGCTGTTCAGCTATCTGAAAAAGAGCGGCATCCCGGTTGTCTGGACGCTCCATGACTGCTGGAGCATGACCGGCTATTGTCCGCATTTTGAAAACGTGAACTGCACGCAGTACCGGACGGAATGCCGCCGCTGCCCCTATCCGTGGGGCTATCCGTTCTCCCTGTTCAAGCAGCACATCCCCGAAAACCACCGGCGCAAAAAAGAGGCTTTTACCGGTGTCCCGAAGCTGACGGTGGTCACGCCTTCGGCCTGGCTCGGCAGTATTGTCCGTTCCTCGTATCTTTGTGATTACCCGCTGCAGGTTATTCACAACGGCATCGACCTGCAGGATTTTCACGATGCCGGGGCTGATGCCCGGAAGGATTTTTCCATCCTGTTTGTGGCCGGGACGTGGACAAAGGAAAAAGGCGCGGAAGATATCATGAAGCTGATCCCGCTGCTCCCGAAGGAAATCCATACAACGATCATCGGCAGCGGTGCCGAACAGTTTGCCGGACTGCCGAACTGTACGGTGTACAAGCATACTTCTGACAAGGCAGAACTGATCCGGCTGTATTCCGAAGCTTCCCTGTTCATCAATCCGACGCACGAGGACACATTCCCGACCGTCAACATTGAAGCCCTGGCCTGCGGCACCCCTGTCATTACCTACAATACGGGGGGCAGTCCCGAAATCCCGGATGAAAAAACCGGGGCAGTCATAGAAAAAGGCAATGTACAGGCCCTTGCCGAATGCATCAGGGCACAGTACAAAGCCAGTTCATTCTCACGTGATGACTGCCGGAAGCGGGCCGGCCGATTCAGTGACCGGGCCATGATATCCGCTTATCTTTCCCTCTATCAGTCAATCCAGACCGCATCATAGACATGATGCGATTTTCTTTTTTCCTCCGGCGGCAGCTGCATATAGTCACTGTTATAGAAGCCGGTCAGGATCTCGTGCCAGCAGGCGGGAATCCTAAACTCATACTGCTCAAACGGCACTTTGATATATTCGTCAAACCACTCCCGCTTCAGGATTTCCTTCAGGCCGTTGTGGGCCGCGCAGACAAAGCCGACATATGCCGTCATCTGTGCGCCGGCAAACCGCATGCAGGTTTCGTCCAGTTCCCTGATCAGTTTCGGCCTGACACCTTTGGGCGATACCGCTTTGACGGCCGCAATCACGGCATTTTTATACCAGGCTCTTTCCTTGATGATTTTCCAGTTCTGCACATCGATTTTCCGGCGGATTGCCATGGTATCCTCAAACAGTTTTTTCGCGTCATCCAGCGAATCACCGGCATTATCCAGGGGGAATACATCCAGATATACACCGATCTGCAGGTCTGAGTCGGCAGCTTCCTTCAGAATTGTCTTATTGTGATAGAACTTGCCGGAGGAAACATAGAGGTCCGGTTCATCATGGTACGTCATGAAGTCATAATCCGGATTTGTCCTTTCGGCCGGATAAATCCGAAGGAACTCTTCGTAATCATGCCGGGGCATGCCCACATCAATATCATCATCCCACGGAATAAAGCCATGATGCCGTACTGCCCCGAGCATCGTGCCGCCGGTCAGGAAATACTTCAGGCCGTGCGCGTCACAGAATTCCGTATAGTTCACCAGCATATCCAGCATCAGCTGTTTCTGTTCTCCAAGTGTGATTTTTCTCATATCCCGTAAGCCTTCTTCATTTCTTCAGCCAGGACATCCTCATCCAGGTACGGATACAGGTTTTCGTATGCCGGCATGCGGAAGGTGCCGTCCGGATTGGCAATGGAACGGATGCGCGGCTTGACTTCAATGCCGGTTTCCACATCCACCTCGCAGATGACCGGTTCATCCGCCGCCAGCACTGCCCTGACATCTTCTTCCAGGGTCTTCCGGTCGTGACAGTGCACGTACTTCAGGCCATAGGCTTCGGCTACCCGCTGCAGATGCGGGATCGGTACACCGTCTTCAATATTTGCCCCGAACGGCGGGTTGATGTTATAGCCGCCCTGGGACATGCGGATGAATTCATAGCCGTTGTTGGCCAGGACAAACAGTTTCAGCGGAATCCGGTACGCAGCCAGGGTCGCGAATTCCTGGATATTCATCTGCAGGCTGCCGTCACCGGTAAAGCAGATGACATTGCTGCGGCGCTTATTCGCCTCAGTATGACCGATTGAGGTTGCCCAGAAGCCCATGGCGGAAAGCCCGCCGGAGATGAAGACCCGCTGGCCTTTCTTCACCTGCCAGGTCTGGGCCACAATACTGCAGGAACTGCCGGTATCCGCGGCGGCGATGTCATTCTCACCCGCCAGCCGGCTGACCGTGTCAACCAGGTCATACGAGTTGATCACATCGTCTTTCCGGTACTCTTCCAGCATGACCGGATACCGCTTCTTCCAGTCCGCACAGCAGGCCACCCATTTCCCGTGGTCAGCCTGATATTCCGCTTCCTGCAGGTACGCGCAGGCCTGGGTCAGGAAATCGTGGATATCACCTTCGATCGGCTCATCGATCTTTACCCCGTACTTCTCCAGCTCAGCCGGGTCACATTCAATCAGGATCTTGTGGGACTGCCTGGAGAATACCTGGACGTTGTAGCCGGTGGTATTGGGGGCCAGGTGGCTGCCCAGCACCAGCAGGACATCACAGGTTTCAATCGCGAAATGGGACGGACGGCTGCCATGGGTGCCGCAGCGGCCGACATAATACGGACTGTCAGATTCAATCGTGTCGATGCCCATGCGGGAATTCACCACCGGCAGGTCGAGTTTCGAAATAAATTCATGGAACAGCTCCACACTGTCCGACAGCCGGATCCCCTGCCCGGCCAGCACCAGCGGCCGTTCAGCCTGTTTCAGCTGTTTCAGTACATGTTTTACTGTTTCGGCAGGAAGTTTCTCTTCTTCTTTCGGGAATACCGGCGGGTAGGCACACGGGCAGTCTGCCCCCTGGATGTTGATCGGGATTTCAATGC
>JAFOIT010000119.1 GCA_017420585.1 Solobacterium sp. | reverse complement strand
GGCGATCTTTTTCGGCGCGTATTACAAGCCGTTTATACTGGCCGGGGAATGGTGGCGGCTGGTGTCGGTCGGCCTGGTGCATGTCAGTGTCTGGCATCTGCTGATGAACCTGTTTTCCTTCAGCAATACCGGCCCGCTGCTGGAACGGGAATACGGCCGTCTGCGGTATTTCCTGATCCTGCTGGGATCGATTGCCGGGGGTTCGCTGTTCCAGCTGATCCGCGGCGGCAATACGATCGTCGTCGGGCTCTCCGGCGGCCTCTACGGGCTGATGGCGGCGTTCATCATGCTGGTGGTGCAGGCCGGGGGCTGGCGGATTCCGGCTTTCCGGAACATGATCACGGAGATGCTGCTGGTCAACCTGATGATCAACTTCATGCCGAATATTGCTTATCTGGCCCACATCGGCGGTTTTGTGACCGGGGCCCTGCTTGGGATCATCCTGAAACCGGGCAAAGGAACAAGCCTGAAGACCAACTGCGCGCTGGCCCTGGTGATCCTGCTGGGGGCGATGGTATGGCTGGGCCGCAGCAGTTTTACGATCCGGCAGAATGAGCGCTATATCGGGTCGGATCTCGCGCTGCTGAAGGAAGAAGCCAGACTTGGTCTGAATACACACAGTGAAAACATGGCCGTGCGGCTGGATCAGCTGTACGGTACGGAAGGATATATTGAAACCATGGTGAAGGAGGATTCATAATGCCGAAACGTCAGGATACACTCAGCTGGGATGAGTATTTCATGGGCCTTGCCCATTTGTCCGCCCTGCGCTCGAAGGACCCGAATACGCAGGTCGGAGCTGCTATTGTGGATGAGAACAAGCGGGTTGTCTCGGTCGGATACAACGGGTTTCCGAAGGGGTGCAGTGATGATGAATTCCCGTGGGAAAGAGAAGGCGGCGTGCTGGTATCCAAGTATGCCTTTGTTGTGCATGCGGAACTGAACGCCATCCTCAACAGCCCGCGGCCGGTTGCCGGGTGCACCATCTATGTTTCACTGTTCCCATGCAATGAATGCGCCAAGGCCATCATTCAGTCTGGCATAAAAAAAATTGTCTACGAATCCGACAAGTATGCGGATACGGAGACAACCATGGCCAGCAAGCGCATGCTGCGGGCGGCCGGGGTGGAACTGGTCAGACTTGAGAATACGGTTGAACTGACGGTCAGGAAGATCCCGAATACAGCTGAATAATCAGCGCGGTTCCTGCAGCTTCCCGGTATTCTTGAAGTGCAGCTTGGCCACTTCATGAAGCCGCTCGAAGCCGTAACGATCAGCAAATTCACGGGCGCAGGCGTCCACAAGACTGCCGGCGCCTTTTTGAAATTTCATCTCATAGTGCGCTTCCATTTTGTCCATGACCTCAAGAAACGCAAGCCGGGCAATCATGCTGGCTGCGCCGACAGCCGGATATTTATCCTCTGCCTTTGTTTCAAAATGAATGTCACGAATGACTTCCGGCGCGGTACGCAGATAACGGTAATAACTCGTTTCAGGCGTAAACTGGTCAATCACGCGGAAGGCAGGCAGCGGTGCTTTTTTTGCCAGGTTGACATAGGCCTGGTTATGCAGCATGGCTTTGACGGCATTCATGTTGTAACGGGCATGGACTTCGTTGTATTTGTCCGGCATGACAACCAGCAGGCTGTGCAGCAGATGTTCCCGCAGAAGCGGGGCTGCGGCGCGGATCTGTTTGTCGGTCAGCGACTTGGAATCCTGCACCATGCAGTCATGCAGCAGCTGCCGGTCGTTTTCGGTAATGACAGCGGCACAGACACAGACCGGGCCGAAGTAATCACCGGTGCCGACTTCGTCGCTGCCGGCCTGCGGCAGGATCATGTCATGCGGCTGGAACGGGGCAGCGTAAATATGCGCGTCCGCACCCTGGAACACGGTTTTCCCGGATGTATAGCAGGTAATGACACAGTTTTCCGGACGCAGCTGAAAAAGGGCATACGGCGGTGTTTTTTCGGTTTTGAATTCCTGCCAGGCGGCCAGCAGGCGGCTGCTTTCCTCCGCGGACAGGGTAAGTGTGATGGTCTGATTTGCCATGAGGGTATTTTATCATACGATTTGCCTATTCATGGTGATTTGGGTATATTTGATACGGAGATTGAACATGATTACGATACCCTCTGGATTTACGCTTTATATCAATATTGCCGTTGCGGCATTTTATCTGCTTTTCCTGGTCATGGGAAGCCGGCGCGGCTTTCTGCGGCAGATTATAGCCGTTGCGGGCCTGCTGATTTCCGGTTTCCTGGCGGTCCGTTATTATGTCCTGCTGGCGTCTTATATCCATATTGTGCCGCGGGAATGGCTGCCCCTGCAGGATACTATGATCGCTGATATGGTGGCCGGATACGCCAACGAGGTGGTCTGGTTCCTGATCCTGTTCCTGGTTTTCCGGCTGCTGTTTACGATCATTGACCGGCTGGCGAAGAAAATCCATGAACTGCCGGTGCTCAAGCAGATCAGCGCGATCCTCGGCGGCGGCCTGGGTGTGATCACGGCAACCATATGGATCTTCATTATCTGCACAGTAATGAATACATCACTGTTTTCCAACGGGGAATACTATGTCAGGCATACAGCCCTCGGCATGATCCGCACGGCTGTCACCGGTACGCTGAAGGAGCAGAATCTGCCGGTCAGCACGACTGACATTGTCAATCAGATCTACATGACATCGCAGAATATCAGCGATGATGACAAGCAGGCAATTGAGAAGTGGCTGCAGGAACAGGGGTTTGAACTCCAGGAACATATGCAGCTGCCGCTGCCGAAAGAAGACAAGGAATGAGCAATACAGAACAGAGTCTGGAACTGAATGTGATTCTTGAACAGGTGAAACGATACTGTTCTTTTTCACTTGGCATACAGGAAATCGAAGAGCTGGAACCGGTCTATGACCCGCTGATCATCCGGCACCGCAGCCGGCAGCTGAAGGAAGCCCTGGAATGTGTGATCCGCTTCGGGCCGATGCCGTTCGGCGGCATCCGCGACCTGACGGAAACACTGAAGAACGCGGCCAAGGGAAGGGTGCTGACTGCCGGTGAACTGGTGGCTGAAATGGAGCTGATCCGCGGCATCCGGGGCATCCTGCACTATGAGGAAGCCCTGGAATGTGAGCATGCGGAACTGCACGATATCATATCGACCCTGACGGTTCATGAAAAGACGGAGAAGTATCTGTCCCGCTGCATCAATGAATACGGGGAAGTAAAGGACAATGCGTCGGATGAGCTGAAAGGCATCCGGCGCCAGCTGCAGTCCGCTGATGCGGATATCGCGGCGGCTGTAAACCGGTTCATGGCAGCGCATTCGTCTTCTGTTGTTGATTCCATTGTGACCTACCGGAATGACCGGGCAGTGGTGCTGGTCAAGGCCTCGGATAAAAATCAGTTCGGCGGCATCATCTACGGTGATTCCGCGTCCGGGCAGGCATCCTATGTTGAACCGGCAGCCGTCGTGGCGGCGAATAACCGCAAGCAGCAGCTGCTGTCCCGGGAACAGGAAGAGGTACAGAGGATTCTGGCGGCCTGTTCAGCACAGGTCAGTGCCGTGGCGGAAGCCGAAATGGCGAATCTTGAAACCTGCGCCCTGCTTGACAGTATTTTTGCCCGGGCGCAGTGGGGTAAGGACCGGGACGCGATCGCGGCTGTTCTGACTGAGGAAAAATGCATTGACATCAAACGGGCCCGGCACCCGCTGATTGACCCGGAAAAGGTTGTACCGAATGACTACCGGCTCGCTGACCCGCACCGGCTGCTGCTGATCACCGGGCCGAATACCGGCGGTAAGACCGTATCGATGAAGATCATCGGCCTGTTTGTGCTGATGACATACTGCGGTATGCCGGTAACGGCGGATGAAGCGGTCATCCCGTATTTTGACCATGTCTTCGTTGATATCGGCGATGATCAGAGCGTTGTCTCCTCACTGAGCAGTTTCAGTGCGCAGATTGTCAAACTGGCTGAGGTGGCGGAACAGGCCACCGGAGACAGTCTGGCTCTGCTGGATGAAATCGGTTCCGGTACAGATCCGCGGGAAGGCGAGAGCCTGGCCATTGCCATGCTCAATGAACTGCGCAGCCGGGGCACGATGACGGTGGCCACAACCCACTACGGCCGCCTGAAGACCTACGGCAAGCGCCACCCGGATATCCTGCTGGCCAGCGTCCAGTTCGATATGGAAAAACTGACCCCGACCTACCGCTATCTGGAAGGGCTGACCGGGCAGTCAAATGCCCTGGAAGTGGCGGAAAAGTACGGGCTGCCCAGAGGCATCATCCGCTACGCGCGCTTCCTTAAGAATCAGGCGAAAACCAGTGAAGATGAACTGCTGGAAAAACTGGAACGCCAGCTTAACGAAAACCAGCAGCTGCAGGAAAAACTGGAAGCACAGTTGGCTGAGGCGGAAAAGAAGAACAAACAGCTAGAACATGAAAAACGGCAGCTGGAATACCGCCGGGAACAGCTGAAGGATGAAGCTTCAAGGGAAGCGGAAGAGATTCTGGAAGAAGCCCGGCAGAAGGCTGACAAGGTGCTGAAGGAGCTGCGGACGATGCGGACAGCGCCGTATCATGAAGCCCTGGCCGTCCGGCACGAACTTGAGAACAGCGTAAAACCGGCAGCGGAACCGGAAACCCCGGCCGGGGATGGTGATTATACTGTCCATCAGGCGGTGGAACTGCGCAGTTCCGGCCAGGTGGCGGAAGTAACCGCGGTCAACAAGAAGAATCTGACCATCCGGCTCAACGGCCGGGAGATGAAAGTCAGCCGGGACGCGGTGCGTCCGAGCCTGAAAGTAATAGCCCGTACAGCCGCGCCGAAGCCGACGGTTTCCTTTTCCGCCCCGGCGGAAACGGTGCATCTGGAATGCAACCTGATCGGCATGCATGTGGATGAAGCGATGGATACCATGGCAGCCTATGTGGATCAGGCCAAGATTGCCCGTCTGCACACGTTCCGCATTATTCACGGGGATGGCAGCGGCGCCCTGCGCAAGGCCGTGCACAAAGCCCTGGCCGCGGACCGGGACGTCAAGGAGTTCCGGCTGGGCATGCCCAATGAAGGCGGCACCGGTGCTACAGTGGTTGTTTTAAGAGACTGAAATGGATAAAGAATATATCAAGGCAAAACTTGCCAATCTTCCCGAAGATCCCGGCAGTTATCAGATGAAGGATAAAAACGGGGAGATTATCTATGTCGGCAAGGCGAAAAACCTGCACAGCAGAGTGAATCAGTATTTCACCGGGGCCCACGATTTCAAGACGACAAAAATGGTCAGTCATATCGAGGACTTCGATTTTACCGTGACCAGGACAGAGAAGGAAGCACTGCTTCTGGAAATCAACCTGATCAAGAAGTACCGGCCGAAATACAACATCATGTTCATTGATGATTCCTCGTATCCATATATCAAGATGACCCGGGAGGATTATCCCCGGCTGATGATTGCCCGGGATACCAGGAAAGACCGCAAGGCCCGCTATTTCGGCCCGTTCCCGGACGCGACGGCCGCCCGCGATACCCTCAAGCTGCTGCAGGGACTTTATTCGTTCAGGCGCTGTACGGTGATGCCGAACAAGGTATGCCTTTACTATCACATGGGGCAGTGCCTGGGGCCGTGTGAATATGAGATTGATAAAGCCCGGTACCAGCAGATGGCTGACAGCGTGACCAGGTTCCTCAACGGGGATACGAAGGAGATCACCGCGGATCTGGAAGCGAAGATGTACGCCGCCAGTGAGAACCTGGAATTCGAGAAGGCTGCCGAGTATCACCAGATGATTGAATCGATCAGTCGGGTGATCGACAAGCAGATGATCGAGAGTTCCGCCAGAGGTTCCCGCGATGTCTTTGCCTGGTATGTGAACCGCGGTTATATGGCCATCACGGGCTTCCTGGTCCGCAACGGCCTGGTGCTGAACAAGGAGTTCCGGTTAAGGCCGCTGTACGGCGACGCGGCAGAAGAGTTCGAATCATTCCTGCTGCAGTACTATGAAGATCATCCGCATCCGGCGGAACTGGTGCTGCCGCAGGAAACGGATATCAGTTCCCTGCAGGAAGTGCTGGATATGCATATCTTCCAGCCGCAGAAGGGTTACCGGCTGAAACTGATCAATATGTGCCTGGAAAACGCGAAGAAGCAGCTTGATCTCAAGTTTGAGACGGTTGAGCGGCAGGAATCCGTGACCGAGGAGGCAGTGCAGCAGCTGGCAAAACTGGCCGGCCGGCCGATGAACCGGGTGGAACTGTTCGACAACAGCCATATCAGCGGTTCGTTTACGGTCGCTTCCTGTGTTGTATATGTCGACGGCATGCCGAGCCGCAAGGATTACCGGCTGTTCCGTCTGCATACCGGCAACTCCGATATTGACTCGATGAAGGAAGTCATCTACAGGCGTTATTTCCGGCTGCTGAAGGACCAGGGCATTATGCCGGACGGGATACTCGTGGACGGCGGCCTGATCCAGATTGAAGCCGCAAAGGAAATCATCGACAGTCTCGGTCTGGATATCTGCATCATGGGCCTGGTCAAGGATGACCATCACAACACGAGTGCATTGATGGATGTCGGCGGGAACCGCCTTGATATCGACCGTAACTCCGGTCTGTTTTTCCTGCTGACCCGCATGCAGGATGAAGTGCACCGGGTGGCAATTACATATCACCGCAAGCTGCGGGCCAAGGGCCAGACCAAGTCCATCCTTGATGAAGTGGAAGGGATCGGGCCCAAGCGCAAAAAACTCCTGCTGAAAACGTTCGGCAGTTTTGCCAATCTGAAAAAGGCATCCGTTGAAGAGATCGCTGCCGTGGTGCCGGATGAGGTGGCCGCGAAAGTCTATGAGGCACTCCACATGGAGGAATGATATAATACGAGGTATGAGTCAGGCGGAACCGAAAAACAAAAACAGATGGATTTTCCTGTTTGTGGCTGGTGTGGGGCTGCTGGCGTTTTACTGCATTCTGATGCTGAATGCCAAGTATGATGAACTGTCGCGCTACCCGTATACCGACCAGAAGAGCCGGCAGCTGATCCGGGACCACCTGAATGAACAGGAAATAGATTATATCATCGAGTATTCCATTGCCCCGAACATGTTCGTTGCCTATATCCAGGAAGAGGGCTTTAATATTTACCACGCTTCGGAATACAAGCGCCTCAGTGAGTTTGCCTGGCAGGAACCGCCGGGCCATATCGTGCAGATGGTGGAAGAAACCATAGATATCATGAGCATTGATACCCTGATCGAATATCTGGGCGGCTACCGTTATGATGAGCTGCATGATTTCCTTGTCTTCGGCGACCGGTACATACCCGGCAGCCAGCTGCTGATGGGGGCCCAGGCCATTGATACATACGTTGACAGCCAGGTAACCCTGGGGATCCGCAAACCGACGTATCTGGTCCGCCTGGATACGGAAACGATTCCTGCCGCGAGGGAAGGAATCCTGGTGGATCCGCGCGTCAGTGAGGATCTGGCAGCGTTATGCGCTGCCGCGGCAGATGAAACAGGAAGTCCGCGGGCCTGCGCCGGCATGGTCATCACGGACGGTTATATCTCCTATGATGAACAGAAACTCCGCCATGAAGCAGATGCGAATATGCCGTACCCGGGGCACAGTGAGCACCAGCTGGGCCTGGCCGTTGATTTCGGCATGCCGGGCCTGCTGCCGGCTTATTTCCGGGATACGATGCAGTATGGCTGGCTGAAGGACAATGCCTGGCGGTTCGGCTTTGTGGAGACCTGGAACCGGGCGGATGAAGTCATTACCGGCATCCCGCAGGAAGCGTGGCATTTCCGTTATGTCGGCACCGAACTGGCGGCGAAACTGCATAATGAGGGCAATTCCTTTGCCCGCTACGCCACGGCAAAACGCGGCGAATAAAAAAGATGTGCCTTGCACATCTAGCGGATCTTTGTAATCTGACTCTTCAGGTGATCACTGACGAGTCTTTTTTCTGTTACCTTGAGGGCTGAGCGGCGGACCTGCTCGAATCCCTTGCCGTCTGATTCCCGGTAATCCTTGAGAATGGCATAGCCGAGCAGCAGCAGGGGCAGCATCGTCTTGAGATCCGGCAGCTTCTTTTTCTCTTTTTTCGGTTCCATCCGTTTCTGCAGGGTCTCTGCCTGGGCGGAGAGTTTTTCGATCTCGCCCATCCTGGCATTCAGCGCTTTGCTTAATGAAGACAGGCGCACCAGCGTCATGACCATGGTCAAAAGCAGTACGGCAAACGCCGCCAGCAGGATATATCTGTTATACGGATACAGGTTGATATTCATGCTTTCATATTACACCATGCAGGCAGATGAAAACCACAAGTAAATGCATATGGCCGGGTAAAATCACTGCCGGGTGCTTGCAGAAGTCGGCAGGATTTGCTATATTACCTGTGTTGTCCACGTAGCTCAGCTGGATAGAGCATGCGCCTTCTAAGCGCAGGGTCGCGGGTTCGAGTCCCTCCGTGGACGCCATTTGAAAAAAGACTGCAGGGCATGCAGTTTTTGTTTCTTTACGCGTTGGGGGGTCCATATGAGTGATTATTATGAGGAAATCATCACGGAAATCAGCACCTGCCTGCAGAACGGCCAGCTTGATGATGCGGAGTATCTGCTGAAGCGGGAACTGGCCATGCCGTATATACCCGCAGCGACGGAGGAGAAACTGCATGACCTGCAGAAAGAACTGATTTATGCCCGCAGCAGCCGGGCTAAGGAAAAAGGGGAGAAATCCCTTGCGGAACTGCTGCATATGCTCAAGGGACGGCCTGCTTCCCAGCTGGCGGCGGCCAACGCCCTGCAGAAGCATAATCTGCGGGCCTGTGTCAGGGAACTGCAGGATTATCTGCAGAAAGATCCGGTGCCGGAAGCGGCCGTACTGGTGATTGATGCCCTCGCCGAACAGGAAATCAGCGAGGAGTTTGTCTGGAACCGGGATGGTGTGGAGTATTCATTCTTTGCGGATGAAGTTGTTCCGGTCAGCCGCTGTCAGGCCACTGGCCCGGCAGCCGCAATCCTGCAGCAGAAACTGGCCCGCAATCCCTCGGCCCTGAACATGGCCATGACCCTGCTGGCCGGGAAGATCTATATGGCTCTGCCGCTGACATATGAGGCGGAAGAAGCCGGACCGCTGGCGGAAGAGGTCATCCGGGAGCTGAACAGCATGCTGGAGACAGAGAATTAGCACTTTTCTGTTGACAGTGCTAAACGCTTGTTGTAATGTATTAGCAGGCATTCATGCAGAGTGCTAAACTGTCATGAAATCGTGCTGTCATATAGCCGATCCGCATGATGTTTGCTATACTTATAAAGTTATTGAAATTGCTGAAAGGAGCGAACAGAAATGGCAGCAAATTGGACTTTAAAAGAAAAATCAAACGGTGAGATGGTTGTCACCGTGGAAGGTGAAGAATGGAAGAAGGCCTGTGACAAGGCATTCCGCAAACTCGCCCAGACCGTACAGGTTGAAGGTTTCCGCAAGGGACATGTTCCGGCAAAGATTCTGGCCCAGAGAATCCCGGCATACCAGGCGCAGGTACAGGCTGTATCTGACAACGCCAACGAATGGATGGTCGCCGGCCTGAAGGAACTCGGTCTGGAACCGGTTTCCCAGCCTGTCCTCGATATCCGCGGCATTGATGCGGATCACGCGGAGATCGTCTTCGAATTCACGGTTGCCCCGGATTTCGAAATCGGGCAGTACAAGGATCTTGATTATAAACTCGGTGACCTCAATGTTACCGAAGAGGAATATGACAAGGAAATCGGCCGCCTGCGTGAGCAGTATGCCGATATCGTCGAAAAGGACAGCGAAGCCGCAATGGGCGACACTGTGAACATCGACTATGAAGGGTTCAAGGACGGCGTTGCTTTCGAAGGCGGAAAAGCAGAAGGCTATGATCTTGAACTCGGCAGCAATTCCTTTATCCCCGGTTTTGAAGACCAGCTGGTCGGCATCAAGGCCGGTGAGGAAAAGGATCTCAACTTGACTTTCCCGGAAAACTATCATGCCGAAGAACTGAAGGGCGCGGCAGTAGTCTTCCATGTCAAGGCCAATACGGTCAAGACCAAGGTCCTGCCGGAAGTCAACGATGATTTTGCCAAGGATGTCAACTTCCCGGGCGTCGAGACAGCTGAAGAACTGACAAAACTCATCCGCACCAGACTGGCGGAAGCCAAGCGCATGGACGCTGAAAGAGCCGCTGATGAAGCTCTGGGCAAGGCCCTGAACGACGGTACGGAAATCGATATTCCGGAAGTCATGATCCAGAACGAAGCCGAGAACATGACAGCACAGCTGGAACAGCAGCTGCGGCAGTACGGCATGAACATGAGTCAGTACCTGAGCATGACCGGCATGAGCCGTGAAGAACTGGTTGATTCCAACAAGGAACAGGCCGCGGCTTCCGTCAAGCTCCGGCTGATCCTGGACAAGATTGCCAAGCTCGAGAATATCGAGGTCCCGGCCGAAGATGTTGAAAACGAATTCGTCAACATGTCCAAGATGTACAACATGCAGCTTGAAGATGTGAAGAAACAGCTGGACGCAGACCTTGTCAAGGCGGATCTGGCCCGGCAGAAGGCATACGAGTTCGTAAAGGAACACGTCAAGAAAGCTGAAGAAACAGCTGAATAAACAATCCGAAATAAGACGCCTGGCGTCTTATTTTGTCAAAAAGAACAGGAGGTACAGCAATGAGCAAATTCAAAACAGTTCGCGTACCGGCAGTCTGCACCCGCGGCATCGTAGTGTTCCCGGGGCAGGATGTCATGATCGAAGTCGGCCGCAGCAAGTCGACCAGGGCGGTTAATGAAGCATCCTCTTCATATGACAGCATGGTCTGGCTGGTGTGTCAGAACGATATCATGGTGGATGACCCGAAGCAGAACAACCTGTATCAGGTCGGCACCCTGAGCCGGATCAAGATCATCCGCCGCAAGGAAGGCTTCATGCGGGTAACCTTTACCGGTATTTCCCGGGCCCGGCTTGTGGAGATGGAAGATGACGGCATGATGATCATGGCGACGGTCGAGGAACTGGCGGATGTACACGGCACCGACATGGAAGAAAAGGCGCTGGTCAGAAGGGTTATCAGCGAATTCGAGAAGGTCGGCAACATCTCCGCACAGTTCCCGTCTGACATCGTCAACCAGCTGACCCACGGGGTATCTGCGGTAACACTTACCAATCAGTTTGCCCAGTATTTCCCGCTGGATATCCCGGTCAAGCAGAGACTTCTGGAGACCCTGGATGTCAATGACCGGCTGGTGCAGATCATTGCCGAGCTGGAGAAGCAGCAGCAGTACTCACAGATCGAGGCGACCATCAACGACAAGGTCAAGGAACATATCGATGATTCCCAGAAGGAGTATTTCCTGCGGGAAAAACTGCGGGCGATCAAGGAAGAACTCGGTGATGTTTCCAACCTGACGGATGATACCCAGAATCTGCGGGATATGATCGAAAACAATCCGTATCCGGAACATGTCAAGGAAAAAGCCCGTGAGGAACTGCAGCGCTACGAGATGCTGCCGCCGGGCAGCGGTGAAGCATCTGTTTCCCGCTCCTATCTGGACTGGCTGCTGAAAGTCCCGTGGTGGCAGGAGACCGCTGACAACGAGGACCTGAAGGGCGTACAGAAAGTTCTTGATGATGATCATTACGGTCTGAAGAAGGTCAAGGAACGCATCATGGAATATCTGGCTGTCAAACAGATGACAGGCACCCTGAACGCCCCGATTATCTGCCTGGTGGGGCCGCCGGGTGTCGGCAAGACCTCACTGGCAAAATCCATCGCCCGGGCCCTCGACCGCAGGTTCGTCAAGATGAGTCTTGGCGGCGTCCGGGATGAAGCTGAAATCCGGGGTCACAGAAGGACCTATCTCGGTTCACTGCCGGGCCGCATCATCCAGGGCATGAAGAAAGCCCAGGTTATCAACCCGGTCTTCCTGATTGATGAAATCGACAAGATGGGCGCCGATTACAAGGGCGATCCGAGTGACGCGCTTCTGGAAGTGCTCGACCCGGAACAGAATGCGCTGTTCAGCGACCATTACCTGGAAGAGCCGTACGATCTTTCCAAAGTGCTCTTCGTGGCCACGGCAAACTATCTTGAGAACATTCCGGCCCCGCTGAAGGACCGTCTGGAAATCATCGAACTGCCGTCCTATACGGAAATCGACAAGGTCCATATTGCCATCGAGCACCTGATCCCGAAGCAGCTGGAAGCCAACGGCCTGAAACCGGCCCAGTTCAAGCTGAAGGAAAAGGAAATCCTTTACCTGATCCGTCATTATACCCGGGAGGCCGGTGTACGGCAGCTGGAGCGGGTTATCGGTTCGCTGTGCCGCAAGACCGTGCTGGCTATCCTGAAGGAAGGAAGAAAGACCGTTACAGTCACGGAAAAAGT
>JAFOIT010000118.1 GCA_017420585.1 Solobacterium sp. | reverse complement strand
TCCGTTCCTCAGGGTCTACCATCAGTCCCGGACAGCTACTGTGGTCTGGTTTACGGTCTTGATGTTCCTGCTGCTCGGAATCGCATATGGGACCGCGGCCTTGGCCGTATTTTTCTGAAGCAGTGTACAGCCGGCGGCCGGAATACAGGCACGGAGCAAAACGAAATGAAAAAGATACTTCACATTGCCGTTACCGTTGTGATCATGCTGGCGGTTTCCAGGTTCATTGTCCGGATTATAGACGCAACGGTGCAGATCGATGATGACATCGGCCTGGTACTGCTGCTGGTGACCGCGGCGGATGCCGTGATCGGGCTGGTCAGCGTCAGGATATACAGGTGTTTATCTGCGTGAAGCGATATGATCCTGCTGTACGAAAAAATAATCCCGGTATGAAGGATTTTTTTTCGGTATTGTGCACCGGCAATAACACAGGGCGATGGCTAAGGGATGGGGAAAAGTACAACTTTATCCCATTTTTCCTTAAGCGACTTACCGTTAAATATCTTCGCTTCGCCCATTTCTTCGGCTGTATTGAACCGATATTCTTTCCTGAGGCCTGCCCGGATAAGAATAGGCTGAATCATCATTCGGTGGCAGATAAGCAGATATGGTTTTCTCCATCGATCATCGGAAAAATAAAAGCCGGTCTCTGCAATAATCTTTTTTCCGTTGATCTGATCGATAAAATCTGAATAACTTGTTTTTTTCAGCATATTTCTTCTATAGAGTTCTGCGGCGGAAGAGCATCCCGCTGGGTGTCAATCTCTTTACCTGTGATGCTAATGTACAGTATCCAGACAGCAAAAAAATGTACAGCCGGCAAAAAAACCTGATCATAGCCAGGTTTTTTCAGAAATATTTATTCGTTACAGTATTATGCAAGTCCGGATGCAGTCTTCGGCGGCAGTTCGATGACACTGTGGAAGAGAAAGTGCACCTTGCCGCTGGTCTGTTCAAGATGCCAGTGACCGCACCAGAAGGCAGTATAGCGGTCTTCGATCATATCCAGTACTTTCTGCAGCAGGACTTCCATGGACCAGTCAGGTTCACATCCCGGCGGCACCTTGGTGA
This sequence comes from Solobacterium sp., assembly GCA_017420585.1. Taxonomy (GTDB): domain Bacteria; phylum Bacillota_I; class Bacilli_A; order Erysipelotrichales; family Erysipelotrichaceae; genus Bulleidia. The sequence continues at coordinate 2,536 of JAFOIT010000118.1, read as the reverse complement.
ACGGCCGGAATCGGTACGGGCAGGTGTGGGCAAGGATGATGTCTTCCTGCAGCTGGTGGTCACGGACGGACTGCAGCACGGCTTTCTGTTCACGGCGGTTCAGCTGCTCGTCCCGGAACCACGGCAGGCCGCGGGCAGCCCGGATGCGGCGGTCGATGGAATGTGCCCCGCCGATCACCAGGAACTCCCGGTTGTTGATGCGGTAATGTTCGCCGTCCTTCGCGAAGATGAAGCGCGGATACTCCGGTTCCATATAGGCTATGCCGGAGCACCAAATAAACGGACGGTACCGCCAGCGGATGCCCGGGGATGTGGGCCGGCGCTCATGATTGCCGTGGATACAGAAAAACGTGCAGGGCACAGTGTTCAGCAGCCGGCGGGCGGCCAGGTCGTGCTCTCCGTTGTCAATATTCAGTCCGGCATCACCCAGGATGATAACCAGGTCATCCGCAGTGACACGCATATCAGTCAGGGTCCGGCAGAGTTCCCGGAAATCCCCATGCGTGTCACCGGTCAGGTAAATGTGAGAATAGATGGGCATAACTTTATTATAAACGGTTCATACAAGGAAAATAATCAGCATTGCAGATCTGCCTGACGAGGGCCGGAATTCATCGGGGAAAAATTTTGTATGATATGATTATTTTAATAAAGGAGGACGAACGATGCAGAACAGGATGAAAACGCACCAGCTGACAGAGGAACAGACACTGCATCTGCTGGAACGTACAGAAACCGGAGCGCTTGCAACAGTGGATGCTGAAGGCAGGCCCTACGCAGTACCGGTGCATTTTGTATGGCTGGATGGAAAGATCTATGTTCACGGCCTGCCGGTTGGTGAAAAGGTTTCAAATCTGAAGGCAAACCCGGCCGTCTGTCTGACTGCCTGGGATATGCAGGGATATCTGATGGATCCGGAAGGAAAGCCCTGTGACACCAATACAAAGTATCAAAGCGCGGTCATCAAGGGAACAGCCCGGATGGTGGAGGATACCTCAGAGAAACTGGCAGCCCTGCATGCTGTGGTCGCAAAATACACACCAGGCCTGGCTGACAAAGAGCTGCCGCCAGCCATGGTAAACGGTACAGGGGTTATTGAAATCACAGTTGATGAAATGACCGGCAAGTACTACGAACAATAAATAATAATCTTTACTGAACGTAATGCCGGAAGACCCGCAGATATCTCACTGCGGGTTTTGTCATTGATACAGAACATGGGCCGCATGTTTCAGTGTTTCTTGATAGTCTGGCAAAGAATTGCCGGCTGTACGGCAAGCTGCTCAACCCGGCAATTATAAAAAACTGCAGATTTCTGCAGTTTAATAGTCGCTCCTGTTCATCAGGCCGCGGCTTATTTGTACCCTTCCGGCAGAACAGCTTCCGTAATCTTCCAGAATCCGGATTCATTGCTGAAAGTTACATTGACAGATGCATCCGGGACGGGATCACCGAGAATGGTAAACTGTACAGCCGCAGATAGATCACCGGTTTTTTCCCAGGCTGACGGATCTATACCGTAATATCCGTATCCCCGGCCGCCCCGGACAGCGTACACCTTGCCGTCTTTTTCAATGAAATCATTGTCGATCATCTTTTCATCATAGACACCTGCTTCGAGATACTGGGCAATGTACTCCTTGATTTCCGCGATGGACGCATAGTTCTTCACTTCGTAGTAACCGGCCAGCTCGTCAGTGAATGACGGAGTTGTAAAGTCCACATCCGCACCGTACGTTTCATCCATGGCAGAAGCATACACACAAAGCAGTTCCGTCAGCTTCTCGTCTGTCAGTTCATCTGCAGGTTCTGCTTCCTTTTCACCGGCACATCCTCCCAGCAGCATGACAGCGGAAAGCATGCATATCATCAGTTTTTTCACAGTAAATCCCCTTTCATTGCACTGATATATAACAAATATAGCATATCCCGGACCAGCGTTTTCGAATTATCGTAATACCGAATATACTCCTTAAGTTCTGCGGGGACTGTTAAACAGTTGATAATGAGATCACTGTATCCTTACACTGCGGAAAGCAGGAAAAGAAGCATGGCTGCGAATATTACAAACAGGTAACGTATGGCAATAAAGGGCAGAAGCAAAAGCCAGATCACGAACTGTATTATTTTCATCTGCGGAATTCCTTTCATACATGCGGGAATGAACAGCATAGGGCGAGAATGTTTTATGCCTGCGGGCTTCCCGTTCTCACCGGCACATTAACCATAGACCATCCTGACAGCAGAAAAATGTACAACTGAAAAAACCGGCAATTACAGATGTTCAGCCATGTGTATTTACCGATTTTATAAATATATTTCTTTACAGCCGGATGTTGACCCAGCTGCCCTTGTTGACCCGCACGATCAGCATGCCGGCCCGTACAAACGCGTCAATGACAAATGAGAGCCATGGCCCGGTAAACCCGAAGTTCATGTGCGGGAACATCGCGTTCAGCGGATAGTAGAAGAACCAGGTAGCCAGCGGCCTGAGGATCAGGACACTGATCAGGGATACGACAGCGACGAAGCGGAC
>JAFOIT010000117.1 GCA_017420585.1 Solobacterium sp. | reverse complement strand
CCGGGAACACCCGCATGGTGCACGGCCGCCGTGCCGCCACCTACCGGTTTGATCCCATGTATACCTATCTGGAGGAAAATCTATGAAAAACGTACTTGCTGTAATCGACATGCAGAATGAATTCATTGACGGATCCCTGGGCACAGCGGAAGCACCGCTGACTGTTGCGGCAGTTATCCGGGAAATTGAAAATCCGGCGTATGACGGCGTCTTTGCGACCATGGATACCCATCATGAAGACTATATGGAAACCCTGGAAGGGACAAAGCTGCCGGTCATGCACTGCATCAAGGGCACGGACGGCTGGCAGATCCGGCCGGAGATCCTGCAGGCGCTGCAGGCAAGAAACGCCGAGATTATCGAAAAGCCGACGTTCGGCAGTATTGCCCTGGCTGAACGGCTGGCGGCAGAAAAGCCTGACTGCATCACGCTGTGCGGGCTCTGCACGGATATCTGCGTGCTGAGCAATGCGATCCTGCTGCGGGCCTATCTGAAAGATACTGTCATCCGGGTTGTGGCTGCCGGCTGTGCCGCGACAACCCCTGAGCGTCATCAGGCAACCCTGGCCGTGCTGAACAGCTGCCAGATCGAAGTATGCTAGGAGGTAATACTATGAGCAACATTCACGTTGAACCGTATATTCCGGATGAAGATTATGACAATCCGGCAATGGTAACCGACTTCTATGAATTCACCATGGCAAACTGCCTGTTCCTGCACGGTTACAAGGATACCGTCATGGTCTTTGACATGTTCTTCCGGGAGAATCCGGATGACATGGGCTACTCGATCAGCTGCGGCCAGCGGAAACTGGTGAAGTTCCTGCGGGAATACCATTTCACCGAACGCGACCTGATCTGGCTGCGCACCAAGGGCATGAGCGAGGAGTTCTGCGAATATCTGCGGAATTACCGCTGGAAGGGCGACATGTACGCCCTGAAGGAAGGCACGGTCTGCTACCCGCAGGTGCCGATGGTGCGGATTGAATGCGACATGGTCGGGGCAATCCTGATTGAAACCTACCTGCTGCAGACGATGAATTTCCATTCCCTGATCGCCACCAAGGCAACCCGCATTTCCGGCCTGGCAACCCACACGCCGCGGAATGTCATGGAGTTCGGCACCCGCCGGGCCCAGGGTGCTTCGGCCGGCAATGACGGCGCGTATGCGGCAGTGCTGGGCGGCTGTATCGGTACGGCCAACTGCCTGGCGGAGATGAAGTTCGGCCCGGAGGTCAAAGCAGTCGGCACCATCGCGCACAGTTTCATCGAATTCTTCCCGAGTGAGCTGGATGCCTTCCGGGCCTATGCCGCAACCTATCCGGACAATGTGTCGCTGCTGCTGGACACATATAATATCTTCGAGAGCGGCCTGCCGAACCTGATCCGGCTGGACGATGAACTGGCAGCGATGTATCCGGACAATCCGAACCGCCGCGTCAAGAGTGCCCGGATCGACTCCGGCGACCTGGCCCGCGGCTACAAGAAGCTGCGCAAGGCCCTGGACCGGGCCGGGAAACCCTATGTCAAGCTGGTGGCTTCCAACTCACTGGATGAAAACAAGATCGCTGACATGGAACGCTACGAAGATGCCCACTTCGATTCCTATGGGGTCGGTGAGAAGCTGATTACTTCCTATACCGATCCGGTATTCGGCGGTGTCTACAAACTGGTTGCGGTCAGGCAGGCAGACGGCACCTATGCCCCGAAGATGAAGTGCTCCGATTCGCCGTCAAAGGCGATCATCCCGGGCAAACTGATGGCCTGGCGGATGTACGATGCGGAAGACAAGGCCCAGTGCGATATCATCGCCATGGATGATGAAGTCATCGAAGCCGGCAAGCCGATCCAGGTTGTCAATCTGGATCCGGATGATTTTGATCCGAAGAAGACCCTGGTCCCGGTGCGGGTGGAAAAGCTGCTGGTGCCGCATATCATCGGCGGTGAACTGGCCATTGACCTGCCGTCCATCACGGAAAAGAAGGAATATATCAAGGACCAGCTCGAAAACCATGTCTGGGAGAGTGAACTGCGGCCGCAGATGCCGCATAAGCATTATGTGGATATGACCCTCAAGGTGGCGGAAGTCCGGGAAGAAATGTACCGGATCCTGCACGGAGGAAGCATTTGAGCCGGGCCCTCGTCTTTGTCGGGGCGTTCAATCCCCTCACCCGGGCCCACGTGGAAACGGCGGATTATGCCAGAATGGAACTGGGCTTTGACCGGGTGATCTTTGTGCCGTCAAAACAGGAATATATCCGTCACGACCAGGAGAAGGATTATGCCTTCAGTGATGACCTGCGGCTGCATACGCTGCAGAAAACTGCCGCGGCACGCCCGTGGATGCTGGTGTCGGACTATGAACTGGAACTGGATCATCAGCCCCGCACCTGGCAGACCCTGCAGGCCCTGCGTGATAAAACCGGGATGGAGCTGAAACTGCTGCTGGGTTCCGATAAACTGAATGAAATCCAGCATGGCTGGCGGCATATTCCGGAAATCTGCCGGGAATTCGGGATCGCGGTCATGAGCCGGAACGGTGATGATACCGCGGCAATCATCCACAGCGATCCGTATCTGGCGTCTTTGTCACCCTGGCTGACCGTGGTGAATGTACCTGATGTCTATCAGCATATATCTTCCAGCAAAGTCCGTCAGGCCCTGGCCGCGGGTGAGCTGGATACAGCGGCAGAATACCTGCCTGAGGAAATCCATGATCTGATTCCGGTGATGCGGAAGATGGAGACAGAAAGATGAAAAATACATATGTAAAAGCGGCGGCGGCAGTCCCGTCCGTAACAATCGGCCTGCCGGCAGCCAATGCGGCGGAAACCATTAAACTGATGCAGGCGCACGCTGACTGCGGCGTGATCGTATTCCCTGAGCTTGGCCTGACGGCCTGCACGTGCGGGGATCTGTTTGCGCAGTCGGCATTGCTGGACGCGGCGGAAGCAGCACTGCTGGAAGTCGCGGCGGCCAGTGTGAAACTGCCGGGGCAGACAGCGGTTGTCGGTCTGCCGCTGCGGTTTGAAGGAAGCCTGTTCAACTGTGCCGCATTTGTCAGCGGCGGGGAAGTCGCCGGGATTGTTCCGAAGAGCTTTATCCCGGCATACGGTTCCAAGGCCGAGGGACGCTGGTTCGCTTCCGGCGAAAAGATCATCGGCCGGGAAATCATGATCGGCGGTGTACCGGTGCCGTTCGG
>JAFOIT010000116.1 GCA_017420585.1 Solobacterium sp. | reverse complement strand
GGTCCATCGCTTCCGCCGGCGTCAGGTCCGGGTAATCCTCCAGGATATACGGCACAAAGAGATACCGGTAAGCCGCCACGATGCCCGGTATGATCAGCACAAATGTCCACAGCAGGATCGTCAGGAACAGCCGCAGCATGGTCCGCACGGTCCGCTCGTATTTTTCGGAAGTGAAAACGTCCTGCAGGTCACTGCCTTCGCTGTTGTCCAGCCGGTGCAGGAACCAGCTGCGGCAGCCGGCTTCCAGAGGCATCATCACAAAGATCTTCAGCGCCAGGACTACCCCGCTGAGCGATACCGCCGCCGGCATGAGCCGCTGCAGGCGATAGAAGGAAGATGATCCGTTGATTGTATAGTTGATTTCCGCCCCGCCGCTGCCGGCCGTTATCCCGCCGGTTACCAGCGCCAGGACCAGGGCTGTCGCCACAGCCGGCCAGTAGGAAGCGCGCAGGTATTCCTTCGCTTCCTGTTTTACTTGTGTACGTGAATTAGGCAGCATATTCTCCCCGCCTCCTGTTTCTTTTATTGTATCGGAAGGATCCTTCCGATTTCTTAAGATTATGCTGTCCCTATCATACCATTACCGGTCATGCCCTTTCGAGCGCAAAAAAAGACAGTCGCATGAGACTGTCTTTTCGTTTATCCGTATATCGGAATCTTACTTGGTGATTTCGATGATGTTTCCGGAACCGACTGTACGGCCGCCTTCACGGATGGAGAACTTTGTGCCCTGTTCGACAGCGATCGGGGACAGCAGAGTAACTTCCATGACGACGTTGTCGCCAGGCATGCACATTTCTGTGCCTGCCGGCAGCTTGATGACGCCTGTAACGTCAGTTGTACGGAAATAGAACTGCGGACGATAGTTGGAGACGAACGGTGTATGACGGCCGCCTTCTTCCTTTGTCAGAACGTAGACCTGAGCCTTGAATTCTGTGTGCGGGGTAACGGAACCCGGCTTTGCCAGGACCTGGCCGCGCTCGACTTCGTCACGGTTGACACCACGGAGCAGGGCACCGATGTTGTCACCAGCCTGGGCGAAGTCCAGAGTCTTACGGAACATTTCGATACCTGTAACAACAGTTGTTCTTGTGTCCTTCAGACCGACGATTTCAACCTGGTCGTTCAGGTTCAGCTTACCACGCTCAACACGGCCGGTAGCGACTGTACCACGACCTGTGATGGTGAAGACATCTTCAACCGCCATCAGGAACGGCTTGTCGAATTCGTGTTCCGGAGCCGGGATCCATGTATCAACAGCGTCCAGCAGTTCCTTGATCGGAGCCAGCCATTCCGGATCGCCTTCCAGAGCCTTCAGAGCAGAACCGCGGATAATCGGTGTATTGTCGCCATCGAAACCATATTCACTCAGCAGGTCGCGGACTTCCATTTCAACCAGGTCGATCAGTTCAGGATCGTCGACCATGTCGCACTTGTTCAGGAAAACGACCATTGTCGGTACGCCTACCTGACGGGACAGCAGGATGTGCTCACGTGTCTGCGGCATCGGTCCGTCGGTTGCTGCAACAACCAGGATCGCGCCATCCATCTGAGCTGCACCTGTGATCATGTTCTTGACATAGTCAGCGTGACCTGGGCAGTCAACGTGTGCATAGTGCCGTGTGTTTGTCGAATATTCGACGTGTGCGGTATTGATTGTAATACCACGAGCCTTTTCTTCTGGTGCACCATCGATCTTGTCATAAGCTTCGAAGACAGCCTTGCCATCTTCCGGATGCTCTGCCAGATACTTGGTGATTGCCGCTGTCAGTGTTGTCTTACCATGGTCAACGTGGCCGATGGTACCGATGTTAACATGTTCCAGCGAACGGTCAAAATGTTCCTTTGCCATAATGCTTTCTTCCTCCTGATTTTAATCGTTAGACCGATTTCATTTTATGATAATCGGATTATGTTTGCAATAATTACTTACTTGGTGGAAACCGCGTTCTTTTCGATGATTTCCTTGGCGATATTCTTCGGTACTTCTTCGTAGTGATCTGTCTGCATGACGTAGGTGCCGCGGCCCTGTGTGAACGAACGCAGGTCGGTTACGTACCCGAACATTTCGCTCAGCGGTACGAAGCTTTCAATCTTGATCGCGTTGCCGGTTTCTTCCTGCTGGCGGATCTGGCCGCGCCGCTTGACGATGTCACCCATGACAGCGCCGAGGTATTCGGACGGGGCCGTAACGTCAACTCTCATGACCGGTTCGAGGATGACCGGGCTGCACTTCTTGGCGGCTTCCTTCAGCGCCAGGCTGGCCGCGATCTTGTACGCCTGTTCAGACGAGTCGACATCGTGGTAGCTGCCGTCGAACAGGGTTGCCTTGATATCCACGATCGGATAACCGGCGATCAGGCCGTTGCCGAGAGCCTCTTCCAGACCCTGCTGGGTCGGCTTGATGTATTCCTTCGGGACGGAGCCGCCGACGGTCGCGTCAACGAATTCAAAGCCCTTGCCTTCATTCGGTTCAAACCGGATCCAGACATGACCGTACTGGCCGTGGCCGCCGGTCTGCCGGACGAATTTGCCTTCGCACTCGGCGGTGCCGCGGATGGTTTCACGGTAGGCAACCTGCGGCGCACCGGCAGTCGCTTCAACCTTGAACTCTCTCCGCATGCGGTCCATGATGATGTCCAGCTGCAGTTCGCCGACACCGGCGATGATTGTCTGCCCTGTTTCTTCATCTGTATATGTCTTGAAGGTCGGATCTTCTTCCGCCAGCTTGGCCAGCGCGTCATCCATCTTCTGGGAATCCTGCTTTGTCTTCGGTTCGACGGACATCTGGATGACCGGCTCCGGGAAGACCATGGATTCGAGGATGATCGGGTGGTTTTCATCGCACAGCGTATCACCGGTTGTCGTGTTCTTCAGACCGACAGCACCGGCAATGTCACCGGCGTAGACTTCCGTGATGTCAGCCCGGTGGTTTGCATGCATGCGGACCAGGCGGCCGAAGCGCTCTCTCTTGTCCTTTGTCGCGTTGAGCACGTAGCTGCCGGCTTCTGCCTTGCCGGAGTAAACCCGGAAGTAGGTCAGACGGCCGACGAACGGGTCAGTGGCGACCTTGAAGGCCAGCGCGCTGAACGGTTCTTCATCACTGGCGTGACGGTCTTCTTCCGTACCGTCTTCCAGATGACCCTTGATGGCCGGGATATCTGTCGGGGCCGGCAGGTAAGCGACAACCGCATCCAGCAGCAGCTGGACACCCTTGTTCTTATATGCGCTGCCGCACAGAACCGGGAAGAATTCCGCGGTCAGGACACCCTTGCGGATGGCCTGCTTGACATCCCTGACATCCGGTTCTTCACCTTCCAGAACCATCATCATCAGATCATCGTCGTAATCGGCAACCGCTTCCAGCAGCGCCTGGTGCATTTCCTGCGCCTTGTCCGCGAACTGGGCGTCGATTTCCGACACCTTGATGTCTGTGCCGAGGTCGTTCATGTACATGTACTGCTTCATCTCGACCAGGTCGATGATGCCGCGGAAGCTCTGTTCCGCGCCGATCGGCATCTGGATCGCCGCCGCCTTGGCGCCGAGCCGGTCGCCGATGGAGTTGACCGACATGAAGAAGTCTGCACCCGTCGCATCCATCTTGTTGGAGAAGACAATACGCGGGACCTTATATTCGGTTGCCTGGCGCCAGACTGTTTCGGTCTGCGGTTCTACGCCGGCCTTGGAGTCCAGCACGGTGACAGCACCGTCGAGGACACGCAGGGAACGTTCAACTTCGGCTGTGAAGTCGACGTGGCCTGGTGTATCTATGATGTTGATCTGGCAGTCCTGCCACTGGGCAGTTGTGGCTGCCGAAGTGATCGTAATGCCACGTTCCTGTTCCTGTGCCATCCAGTCCATCTGGGAGGCACCGTCGTGTGTCTCACCGATCTTGTGTATCTTACCTGTGTAATAAAGGATACGCTCAGTCGTTGTCGTCTTGCCGGCATCGATATGAGCCATGATTCCGATATTACGGATCTTGTTCAATGGGAACACTCTAGGCATAAATCGCTCCTTTCCTTGAATTTACACGAGGGTAAGATTACCAGCGATAGTGAGCGAATGCCTTGTTCGCTTCAGCCATCTTATGTGTATCGTCCTTCTTCTTGACGGAAGCACCGGTGCCGTTTGCGGCATCCATGATTTCCCCGGCAAGTCTCTGTTCCATGGTCGGTTCGTGACGCAGTCTGGAGTAGTTGACAATCCAGCGCAGACCCAGGGTCAGCTTGCGGTCGGCACTGACTTCAACCGGTACCTGGTAGTTGGCACCGCCAACCCGGCGGACCTTCAGTTCCAGCATCGGCATGACATTGCCGAGGGCCTTCTCGAAGACTTCCATCGGATTTTCACCGGTCTTGTTTTCAATAATCGCAAACGCGTTGTACAGAATGCTCTGGGCTGTGCCGCGCTTGCCGTCCAGCATGATCTTGTTGATGAGCTTGGTGACGAGCTTCGAATTGTAAATCGGATCCGGAAGAACATCACGCTTCGCAATATAACCTTTTCTTGGCATTTTTCAGTTCCTCCTTATTCTTACTTGCCCTTCGGCTTCTTGGCGCCGTACAGGGAACGGCTCTGATTGCGGGAATCAACACCGGCGCAGTCGAGAGTACCGCGGATGATGTGGTAACGGACACCCGGCAGGTCCTTGACACGGCCGCCGCGGATCATGACGACGGAGTGTTCCTGCAGGTTGTGGCCGACACCCGGGATATACGCTGTCACTTCCATACCGTTGGACAGACGGACACGGGCGTACTTCCGCAGCGCGGAATTCGGCTTCTTCGGGGTCATTGTGCCGACACGGGTGCAGACGCCGCGCTTCTGCGGGCTGCTCAGGTTTGTCGGACGGTTGCGCAGAGAGTTGAACCCTCTGTTCAGTGCCGGTGACTTGGACTTTGTCACTTTGTCGGTACGGCCTTTGCGTACCAGCTGATTTATTGTAGGCATTGCTTTCTCCTTCCGTTTTATGCACACATTTCCAAGCGTGCCATTTCTTAGACTAATTTTTGGCTTTGCCCATGACAAAGCCACTTTCACGCTAAGCCCTGTTATCTTAGTACATCCTGCAGGGCCTGTCAACACTTATTTTATATATGGTTTTATTACGGTCCGCAGTATGATGGAAACGGAGGAAATACATATGAATTACAGAGAACTTGCGGCCGTACAGGAAGAGTATATCATAGCCTGCCGGCGTCATCTGCACCGTCATCCCGAGCTTTCCGACGTGGAAGAGAATACCGTCGCTTTCATCTGCAGCGAACTGGAAAAAGACGGCATCCCGTTCGTCAATGTTCCCAAAGGCGGTGTTTTTGCCTTCCTGGGTGATGAAGCCCGGGGCCGCACGGTCCTGCTGCGGGCGGACATTGATGCCCTGCCGATCCGGGAATCACGCACCAACGGCGGCGGCAGAGAAAAACAGGTGCTGTCCGAAACCGACGGGGTCGCCCACATGTGCGGCCATGACTGCCACACAGCCATCCTGCTCGGCGCCGCCCGGGCCCTGAAGGAAATCGAGGCATCCCTGAACGGCCGGGTTGTGCTGATGTTCGAGCGGGGTGAGGAAAACTCCAACAACCTGTTCTACCTGCTGCGCTGGATCGATGAGAACCGCCTGCATATCGACAGCAGTTTCGGCCTGCATGTTGATCCGAATTATGAAACCGGGACGATCTGTGTCCAGCCGGAAAACGTCAATGCCGGTTTCATCCGCTTTGATGTGAAGATCATCGGCAAGTCTGCCCACGGTTCTGCCCCCTACCTCGGCCATTCCCCGGTTGACTGCTATCATGCAGTCTATGACGGCATCCAGGGCCTGCGGATGAAATACGCCAACCCGTATGACCCGATGACGTTCTCCATCGGCACGATCCACGCCGGCAGCGCCTACAACATCGTGCCCGGCGAGCTTTCCTTCTCCGGTTCATTCCGGCATTTCAACTTCCCGGATTCCCGCCACCTGAAGGAAAAGATGATCGAGCTGATTGATAAAACCTGTGAGATCTATGACTGCCAGGCAGAGTACACAATTGTGGGCCCCACCCTGCCGCTGAAAAATGATCCTGTCTGTTCCGGCTATACCACGCAGATCTTCCGGCGTGACCTCGGCCCGGATGTACCGGTTTCCGGCCAGGCCTCAATGGGCAGTGAAAGCCATGCCCTGACAGCGAAACTGTACCCGGGCGTGTATATCCGCCTTGGCGTCCGCAGCGAAGCCGCCGGCATGACTGCCCCGACACACAACGAGTGTTTTGAACCGGACGAGAATGCCCTGGCGCTGGGCTGCGCGGCCCATCTCTGCTACGCCGTGAATTTCCTGAAGGACGGCCCGGACACGTCCGACCGGGTGTTCACCGGCTCCATCAGGGACGCTTTCGCGCTCTACCGCGAAGAAGCCCTGAATATCTACAATGACTGACATAACATAAACAGGCCGGCTGGACTGCCAGCCGGCTTTTTCTATTTTTCAAATTCAACCCGGACGATTTTCATCAGCACCAGGCTGTCACAGAACCGTGTCATCAGTTTATGAAACAGACCCAGCCGGGGATAGATATCCCGGTAGCCGCGCATATAACTCCTGGTACTGACAGCCGCGAACCTGTCACTCCAGGTCCTGACGCTCAGCGGGTCATCGAGGGCAAACAGGGCGCTGACATCGCTGATTCCGGCCCCCTTCAGCCAGGTTTTCGTCATCAGCTTCGCCCCGCGCCGGTTGCACGAATCAAAGACCAGCACCCCGCCCGGAAACCGTTCCGCCATGGCTGCCGTGAGCCGCTTTACATCTTCTGTTTTCAGATAATAGAATACCCCGGCCGCGAAGAAGACTGCCCCTTTACTGCCGTCAACCTGATCCATCCACCGGTAATCATTCAGATCACAGGCGATATTCATCTCGCGTTCTGCGGCCGGCAGGAGTTCATTGCGGATATCAATGACATCCGGGAAGTCGATGTTGTATCCCCGGCACTGCCCGTTGTCCGCTTTGGCAAACGTATCATCCAGCCCGCAGCCGAGATTCACCACGGCCGCTTCCGGGTGTGTCCGCAGATAATCGTTTACCTCCCACAGGAGATCATAGTGCCGCTGGGCTACTTCCAGGGCCCCGAAGAGACCGGCCGCCGATTCCATCACCTTCCGCTTCGCGCTGAAATCATAGTCAAGACCGGCACAGATGCGCTCCGCCGCCGGGTCTGCCAGCAGTTCCGGATAATGCTCGGCACAGATCAGCCGCCCGAACAGCGGGATGACCAGGGTTTCCTGAACTGTATTCTTTTCAATATGATACATAGCCGTTCCCCTTATTACACGTTTATGT
>JAFOIT010000115.1 GCA_017420585.1 Solobacterium sp. | reverse complement strand
TACATCCAGGCGGACGGCGGCGATGTCCAGCTGGTTGATTTTGAGAACGGGGTCGTCAAGGTCCGCATGCTGGGTGCCTGCGCCGGCTGTATGGCCATTGACACCACGCTGACCGACGGTATTGAAGCCATCCTGATGGATGAGATCCCGGAAGTCACAAAAGTCGAACTGGATACGGAATATGCTATCAATCCGTTCGAAGGCTACAACGGCTTCAGGTTCTGAAAATACTGTGATAATCCCGGTTTTTTCCGGGATTTTTTTGTTTTTTTCGTTTTTTTCATGATTTTTTTCAAAATTTACCAGTTTTTTACCAAATTTTCTCATTTTTTTCTAACTTTTTCTTGACGACGTGCTTGCATGGTTTTTTAATTGACTGCGTAAGGAGGAAATCGATCTATGGAAGCTCCATTTGAGAGATTCGGGTGCATGGTATTTGATGATGAGGCCATGCAGGAACGTCTGCCAAGTCCTGTCTATAAGCAGTGGAAGAAGACTGTTGCGGATGAAGGGACACTGGACCGGCCGACAGCTGACGCGATCGCCCATGCCATGAAGCGCTGGGCCATGGAACGCGGCTGCACACACTACACACACTGGTTCCAGCCGATGAACGGCGCCACCGCGGAAAAGCACGAAGGCTTTGTGGAACCGGACAAGAACAACAAGCCGTTTGCCCATTTCTCCGGAAAGAACCTGATCATGGGTGAACCGGACGCATCGAGTTTCCCGAGCGGCGGCCTGCGCTCCACCTATGAAGCCCGCGGCTATACGTACTGGGATATTTCCTGCCCGGTATTCATCGTGGACAATGTCCTGCACATTCCGACCATATTCGTTTCCTACAGCGGTGATTCCATTGACAAGAAGGCCCCGGTCCTGAAATCCATCCGGGCCCTCAACAAAGCCGCAACCAAAGTGGTCAACCTGCTTGGCGACAAGGATGTCAAATATGTATATCCGGTCTGCGGACTGGAACAGGAATACTTCCTGATTGACCGCAAATACTTTGATCTCCGGGACGACCTGCGCTTCACCGGCCGGACCCTGTTCGGGGCCCGCGCACCGAAGGGACAGGAGCTGGAAGATCATTACCAGGCTTCCATCCCGACCCGGGTTGCGTCCTTCATGAAGGACATCAACAAGCAGCTCTGGGAACTGGGCATCTATGCCAAGACAGAACACAATGAAACCGCCCCGGCCCAGTTTGAACTGGCCTGCGTATACGGCCCGACCGCGGTGGCAATTGACCAGAACCATGTGGTCATGGACATCCTGAAGCGGACCGCCGAAAAATATGAGCTGGTCTGCCTGCTGCACGAAAAGCCGTTTGCCGGCATCAACGGTTCCGGCAAGCACACCAACTACTCCCTGACCACAAGCACCGGGCAGAACCTGTTTGCCCCGGGTGACAAGCCGGCGGAAAACATCCGCTTCCTGCTGTTCATCTGTGCTTTCGTCAAAGCGGTTGATACCTTCCCGGACCTGCTCCGGATGAGTGCTTCCTGTGTCGGCAACGATCACCGCCTGGGTGCTTCCGAAGCGCCGCCTGCTATCATCTCCATCTTCCTGGGTACTTATATCGAAGATATCCTGATGGATATGATCAGCACGAAGTCAAAGAAAAAGAAGGACGGTGAAGCGGCCGACTTCAACCCGATCCATGGCCTGTCGTACGTGCCGCATGACAACACCGACCGCAACCGGACATCCCCGGTCGCCTTCACCGGCAATAAGTTCGAGTTCCGCATGACCGGTTCCTCCATGTCGGGAGCCATGCCGAACTGCATCCTCAACTCGATCTTTGCCTGGTCCCTGAACGAAATCGCCGCTGAACTGGAAGGCATCAAGTATCTCCAGGATGTCCGGGCCAAAGCGATCGATATCTGCAAGGATATCATCCGGAAGCACAAGCGGATCCTCTTCACCGGAGACGGATATTCCGAAGATTGGGTCAAGGAAGCGGAAAAGCGCGGCCTGCCGAACATCCGTTCCTACATCGAATCGGTGGAAGTGCTGGCCAAGCCGGATGTCGTGAAGCTCCTGACCGGTCTCGGCATCTACAACGAACGTGAACTGCGGGCCCGGTATGAAGTGTTTGCCGAGCAGTATCCCAGCACAATCGGGATTGAAGTACGCACCCTGCTGGGCATGATCCGCAAGGATATCCTGCCGGCCATGTGTGATGAGCTTACCCTCCTGGCCGAGGCGGAGAAAGCCGCCGGCAAGGCAGCCCCGCTGTATGTCAAGGATCATCTGAAACTGGTGTCGAAACAGTGTGATGACCTGTATGCGCTGAGCGAAAAGCTGGATCATGATTTCACCGAAGTCATGAAGATCAAAGACCATATCGAATGCGGCAAGAAGATCTATTACGAGATCATGCCGCTGGCCAGGGATATCAGGGCTGTCATCGATGCCTACGAAGAAACCGCATCGGCAGCAAACTATCCGTATCCGACCTACGCTGACATGCTGTTCAAGCTCTAAGCCATAAGATCCGAAGCAGTCTGTCCGAATGACGGACTGCTTTTTTCTGTCAGGAAACAAAAAACCGGGAGCCCTGCCTCCCGGTTCTGTTTTTATCCTGATTGTCCTATGGATTGATCCTGATATTCTTTTCCGCCAGCTGCTGCTTAATAAAGCGGGTAAACAGCACATAGATGACCGAGAAAACCGGCACACCCAGGAACATGCCAAGCACCCCGCTGACAGCTCCGCCGACGATAATGGCGAACATGATCCAGATCGGCGGCAGGCCCATGGAGTCCCCGAGGATGTACGGGCCGATGATATTGCCGTCAATCTGCTGCAGCACAAGGATGAAGATGCCGAATTCCAGCGCTTTTGAGGGCTGGATGATCAGCAGGATGAAGATCGACGGAACCGCCCCGATAAACGGTCCGAAGACCGGAATCATATTCGTGAGGCCGACAATGAACGAAATCAGCGGCGCATACGGGATTTTCAGCAGTTCTGTCATGATGTAGCAGAAGATGCCGATGATCAGCGAATCGAGCAGTTTCCCGAAGATGAACCGGTTCAGCATCTGGCCGCTCAGGCCTGCCACTTCGATCACCCGGTCAGCCGAGTGCTTCGGCAGCATGCTGTAGCAGACGGCCGCTGCCTGGGAAAGGAACTTTTCCGTATCCGTCAGCAGGTAGACTGCAATAATCATGCCAATCAGGAAATTGAAGACCCCGCGCACCAGGGAAACGGAATAGGTCACAACCCGGCTGACCACCCCGGCAGTCCCGGTGATGAAGGACATGATTGTACTGCGGAAGTTCTCATAAACAGCATCAGCCAGCGAGGCCCACTGGGAATTCTCGGACAGCCTGGCAATGATGTTCCGCAGCGTCGTCATGTAGCTTTCCATGTTTCCGACCAGCTGTGAAATACTGTCAGACAGCTGCGGAATCAGCACCATGAAAAAACTGGCAATGATCAGGATAAAGATAATCATCGAAGACAGCACGGAAATCCGGCGTTTTGTCTGGAACTTCCACTTCCGTTTGACCAGCCACTTGTTTTCAATGATGTTGCGCAGCGGCATGACCACAAACGTAATGCCAAGGCCAAAGGCGAACGGTGTCAGGGCATTCAGGATCTTGCCGAAGAAGCCTGCCACACTGGTCCATTGACTGAAAATAAACCAGACTACAACAATCAGCAGTCCGGATACCGTCAAAGTGAATATATTCTGTTTTACGCGGTCGTCCATGTTGTTCATACAGAATCATTATACATGAATCCGATCATAAATTTTTTAAATTCTCTCTTCCAATTCTGTCCGGTTTGTGGCAGAATACATATGTCTTTTATCAAGAATGAGGCAAGAGAGTCAGCTCGCCGGCCTCATACCAACCTACCGTGAAAAAAACACGGCAAGGTGGTACTGCTGACAGCGATAAAGAAAGAGTAATGTGAGCTCTTTCACGGTTCGTTTCAAAAGACAGACAGGAAGGAGTTTTTATTTTATGTCAAAATTCTATTTCACATCTGAATCCGTTACCAGCGGACATCCCGACAAAGTCTGCGATCTGATCGCCGACTCCATTCTCGACGAAGCCATCCGGCAGGATCCGTTTGCCCACATGGCGGTTGAAGCCACCATCAAGGACGACCTGATCCTGGTCTATGGCGAAGCGGGCACCACTGCCGTCATTGACTATGAGGCCATTGCCAAGCAGGTCATGAAGGACATCGGCTATACCGAAGAGTACAATGTGCTGGTCAAGGTCAACAAGCAGTCCGCCGAAATCAACAGCGCGGTTGCGCGTGACGAAGTCGCAGCCGGTGACCAGGGCATCATGTTCGGTTATGCCTGTGACGAAACCATCAGCTTCATGCCGTTCGCGATTGACGCCGCCCACATGCTGGCCAAGCACCTCGAACGCTACCGCCGCTCGGTTGACTTCCTCGGCCCGGACGGCAAGACCCAGGTAACCTGCGAATATGATGACGGCGTCATGAAGCGCATTGACACCATCGTCATTTCCACCCAGCACAGGGCTGATGTCACCCAGGAACAGCTGCGGGAACTGATCATCGAAAATGTCATCAAGCCGACGATCGACCCGAAGTACCTGGATGAAAACACAAAGTACCTGATCAACCCGTCCGGCAGCTTCGTTGTCGGCGGCAGCTGGGGTGACAGCGGCACAACCGGCCGCAAGACCGCGGTTGATACCTACGGCGGCTACGCCCCGCACGGCGGCGGCTGCTTCTCTTCCAAGGACCCGACCAAGGTCGACCGCTCCGCAGCCTACTATGCCCGGTATGTCTGCCGCAACCTGGTTGCCAACGGCCTGTGCCGCAAGTGCCTGCTGCAGCTCTCCTATGCCATCGGCAAGGCAGATCCGCTGTCCGTCAACATCGAGACCTACGGCACTTCCGAATACAGCGAAGAAGAACTGCTTGCCATCATCCTCAAGAACTTCGACTTCCGGGTCGGCAAGATGATTGATGAGCTGCATATGCGCCAGCCGTTCTACCACGAGACAGTCAACTACGGTCACTTCGGCAAGCCGTGGCTGCCCTGGGAACAGTTCAAGAAGATCGAACTGTAAGCACAATAAAAGCGGGATATCGCATCCCGCTTTTTTCTTTTTCTCAGGCCTGCCCTGTAGCCTTCAGATAGAACGCCAGTTCGCATTCCAGTGCGATATCCAGCATGTCCTCATCCAGCATGAAGCCCTTGCTGTGGTGCGGCGAGTATGTCCGCGGATCTGCCGGGTTGGCGCCGCCGACATGAATATAGACACACGGCTTTTCCAGGGCATAGTACGCGAAGTCTTCCGCCCCGAGGTTCTGCGGCGGGACAACGATTTCATAGCCCAGTTCGTCGACCGTCTTCTTCGCCAGATCGATCAGCTTCGCGTCATTGACATTGGCCGGATAGCCCCTGATGAAATCGACATCACAGGTGGCACCCCAGGCTTCCACGATGCCCCTGGCGATCTTTTCGATCTGGC
>JAFOIT010000114.1 GCA_017420585.1 Solobacterium sp. | reverse complement strand
TCTTCCAGAATCCGGGCCACGGAATCACCGACCGCCGGAGTCGGGGCCAGGGACAGGTCAACAATCCCGAACGGGAGTCCCAGCCGCCGGGCTGTTTCGGTTCCGACCAGCTGGCCCATGCGGGTAATTTTGAAGGAAGTCTTCTTGATGACTTCCGCAATCGCGTCCATACTGGCCTGCGGCCCGGCTTCCCGCACGGCCTCCCGCACCACGCCGGGACCGGATACGCCGACATTGATGACACAGTCGGGTTCGGTAATGCCGTGGAACGCGCCGGCCATGAATGGGTTGTCTTCCACCGCGTTGCAGAAAACAACCAGCTTGGATGCCCCGGCACAGTTATTGTCCTTCGTCTTCTCAGCGGTTTCCCGGACAACCTGCCCCATCAGCTTCACTGCGTCCATGTTGATGCCGGCCTTGGTGGAGCCTACATTCACGCTGGCACAGACAAATTCCGTGGCAGCCAGGGCATCGGGAATAGCCCTGATCAAAGCCTCGTCCCCGGCGGTCATGCCCTTCTGCACCAGGGCCGAAAAGCCGCCGATAAAGTTGATGCCGAGATCATGGGCTGCCCGGTCCATGGCCAGGGCATATTTGACCGGATCCCCGCCGCTGACTGAAAGCAGCAGGGAAATCGGGGTTACCGCGATCCTTGTATTGACGATCGGAATCCCGTATTCCCGGGAGATATTTCTGGCTGTGGCCACCAGGTCCTTTGCCTTCTCGGTCAGCTTGGCATGGATTTTCTCACAGGCTCTGTCAATATCACTGTCCGCACAGTCCAGTAGGGAAATCCCCATCGTAACCGTACGGATATCCAGATACTCTTCATCGATCATGCGGATGGTTTCGAGAATCGAATCCGCACTCTGTCTCAGGATTGCCATGGTATATGCCCCTAAATCGTATGCATCGCATTGAAGATGTCTTCATGCATGACATGGATGCTCAGGCCGACCTTCTTTCCTTCCTCCTCCATCTCCTGTACAAAGGAATGAAAGTTGTCCAGATCATCCGGGATGGTGACGATCATGATCATGGCGAAAAGGTCATCAAGAACTTTCTGGGTCACGTCTTCGATATTGACCCCGCGCTCGGCGCAGCGGGTGGATACGAACGCGAGGATGCCTGTACGGTCCTTGCCAAGGACGGAAATAACAGCTCTCATATTATTCTCCTTTCAGATCGGAAAGCGACATTTCACAGTAGTAGAGTTCCATTTCGAAGTATGTTTTGACATCTTCCAGGGTTTGGATAACGCTGTCCTTGCACTCTGAACTGCCTGTTCTGGTCACATAGTCATAGTTGCAGGATGTGCCGAACCCGCCGGTATCGCCGTTCCAGTTATAGACATACCGGGATGTGCGGTTGTTGTAGATGAACTGTTTTGTGTTGAAATCAATGACGTAGACTTCATTGGTGTTGAATTCCGTCCGGTACACACCCGGGCTTTCTTCTATATAGCCGAGCCGGCTGACCAGCCGGTGCTGCAGGATCTCCTCCGGTGTATCCCCTTCGCTGTCCGTCGGGCCCGGATCCAGTTCTTCATAGGGCACATAGCCGGCGGTCATTTCGGCAAAATCCTCCGGCAGTGCAAGCGGTTCAGGCAGCGGTTCATACCGCACTTCCAGATGATACGAGGCCTGCACCGGTTCCCCCGACACCGTTACCGCGGCGGTGAAATCCGTTTCCTCGGCGGCCAGGATGCCGTCCCGGAAGGTCTGGCGGATGGTGCCGGAAGGAACTTCAAAGTCTTTTTCCGTCCCCAGCTGGTAGAGATCATAGCGGGCTGTGAAGAGCCGCGTCCGCCCGGCCGGCGTCAGGATGAATTCATAGGTGACCGCGTCACCGTCTTCCGTCCGGTTCAGGGATTCTGTTTCCGCCTCATCCACCGGCACCAGGTCCACCGGCACCAGCATGGACTGCTTCAGCTGGGCGAAGGTCATGTCTTCATAGTACTGCAGCGTTTCGTATGTGTTGTACAGACGGCCTTCGGTATACCAGCCGTCCGTATGGACAACCGCCCCGTTGGAATTGATTTCCTGGGCCAGATGGGCTGTACTGCCTTCATTGTCCGCAGCCGCAAGGTCTTCATCCAGGATAAAGACCTGCCGGCTGTCATCGCTGAACTGCAGGGTATATGTACAGGAAGCGTGCACGTTCCAGGCAGGCAGTGTTTCCGCCGTCCGGATCATTTCCGCATAGTCTGCGTATTCTGCCGGCTCAACAGCGGGTACATCACCGTTTCCGGCACAACCGCAGAGCAGTACGGCAGCGGCCGTGAGGATCATTGTTTTTTTCATAATGCGTATTATATCAGTCCTCCTGCAGATACGCAAAAAACCTGCCGGGACATCCCCGGCAGGTTCTTTACTGTATGCTTATACCAGTTCGATGTAAGCCATCGGCGCGGCATCACCGCGGCGGATACCGGTCTTGACAACCCGTGTATAGCCGCCGTTGCGGTCTGCGTACTTCGGCGCAATCTCATCAAACAGCTTCTGCAGAACAGTCTGCTGTGTCTTTTCATCAGCGACGCCGTCGCGGATGAACGCAGCGGCCTGACGGCGGGCTGCCAGATCACCCTTCTTGCCCAGGGTAATCAGTTCGTCAACGACTGTACGCATATCCTTGGCCTTGGCTTCTGTTGTCTCTACCTTGCCGTAGAGGATGACAGAAGTAGCCATGTTGCGGAGCATCGCCTTGCGATGATCAGCTGTTCTTCCGAATTTACGGTTCCACATAATGGTTTCCTCCTTTAATCGAAGGACTTGAAGCCCATACCAAGTTCAATGAGCTTGTCCTTAACCTCTTTCAGTGATTTCTTTCCGAGGTTGCGGACTCTCATCATCTCATCCTCGGTCTTCTGTGTGAGTTCTTCTACCGTCTGAATTCCGGCCCGCTTCAGGCAGTTGTAGGAACGGACAGACAGGTCCAGGTCTTCGATCATCATCTGCTGACCCTTGTTCTGCACTTCCGAACCGCTCTCCCTGAGCACCCCGTCCATGGACAGGACATCCTCATTGATACCGGCAACGATGTCCAGATGATCAATCAGGATCTTGGCAGCCATGGAGAGTGCCTTCTGCGGATTGATGGAACCGTCAGTCCAGACTTCCATTGTCAGTTCATCATACTTGGTGTCCTGGCCGACACGGGTCGGTTCAACCGCATAGGATACCCGCTTGACCGGTGTGTAGATGGAGTCTGTAAAGACTGTACCGATGCCCTGGGAACTGCCCTGGTTATGCTGCTTGTTGATGTCGCTGCCGACATAACCGCGGCCGTTCTTTGCCCGCAGTTCCATTTCCAGGCTGGCTCCCTGTTCCAGATGGGCAATTTCGAGATCCTTGTTGAGGACTTCGACCTGCGCCGGGCAGATAATGTCACCGGCTGTAACTGTGCATGGTCCCTTGGCAGAGATCTGCAGGCTGTATACTTCATCATCTTCAATCTTCATGACCAGCTGCTTGAGCTGCAGGATGATCATGGAGACATCCTCCCGGACACCCGGGATTGTTGTGAATTCGTGATAAACACCATCAACCTTGATAGAGAATACAGCGGCTCCCGGCAGGGAGGACAGCAGGACTCTGCGCAGTGCATTCCCGATCGTTGTGCCAAATCCTCTCTCCAGCGGGGAAAGGATAAACTTTCCGTAGTTTTCCGATTCAACGTATTCTTCTACTTCAAAATCGGCGCGTTCAAACTTTTGCATGCAACAATCCTCCTCCTGTTCTACTGATTAACCGCGTGGTCTCTTCGGCGGACGGCATCCGTTATGCGGAATCGGTGTCACATCATTGATGGCACTGATTTCAAGACCTGCAGTCTGCAGAGAACGGACAGCTGCTTCACGTCCCGGACCCGGGCCCTTGACGTTGACTTCAACTGTTTTCATTCCCTGGGTGACAGCTGCCTTACCGGCTGCTTCAGCACAGAGCTGGGCAACGTACGGTGTGGACTTACGGGAACCCTTGTACCCGAGTGCTCCGGCAGAGCTCCAGGCAATGACGTTCCCTGCTTCGTCAGCGATGGTTACGATTGTGTTGTTGAAGGTGGAGTGGATATGAGCCACGCCCCGCGCTATATTGCGTCTTACCTTCTTCTTGCGGCCGGCATTCTTAGCGGACGCTCTTCTGTTATTTGCCATGTTCCGACCCTCCTATTACTTCTTCTTGTTCGCAACTGTACGCCGCGGTCCCTTGCGTGTCCGGGCATTTGTGCGGGTGCGCTGTCCGCGGACAGGCAGAGAACGTCTGTGACGCAGGCCGCGGTAGCAGCCGATTTCCATCAGACGCTTGATGTTCAGCGCTCTTTCACGGCGCAGGTCACCTTCGGTCTTGATTGCATCGACGTGCTGACGGATCGCAGTCTCCTGTTCAACAGTCAGGTCCTTTGTGCGGATATCTTCGCTGATCCCGCAGTCGGCAAGAATCTTCTTGGCAGTTGTCGGGCCAATACCGTAAATATAGGTCAGAGATACTACAACTCTTTTGTTAGAGGGAATATCTACACCAGCTATACGAGCCATATTCTAGTTTTTTCCTCCTGATTAACCCTGTCTCTGTTTGTGCTTCGGGTTCTCGCAGATAACCATGACGACGCCTCTGCGCTTGATAACCCGGCACTTGTCGCAAATCGGTTTTACTGATGGTCTTACTTTCATGTTCAGTACTCCTTTCGGGCTTTCCGCCCACCGGTTTCATTACTTGTAGCGATAAGTGATACGCCCACGTGTTAAGTCATACGGTGAAATTTCCACGGTAACCCGATCGCCTGGTAAAATGCGGATGTAATTCATTCGGATTTTACCAGCAACGTGAGCACGGATTTCGTGTCCGTTCTGAAGCTTCACCTTGAAGTTGGCATTAGGAAGTGTTTCTTCTACAATCCCATCGATTTCAATGACGTCTTGTTTTCCCATTCAATCCTCTTTCTGCATTATCCCTGCGCAGTGCGGGAGATGCGCTCCCGCACCGCGTTAAGATTACGCAAGCTTTCCTAAAGCCTCCTGAATCTCTGCGAAGACCTGTTCCCGCGGCTGTGCCCCGTCAATACGGGAGACAACCCCCAGCTTGTCATAGAAGGCAATGACAGGTGCTGTGCTGGAATCATATTCATCCATTCTGACTTTCAGCTGCTCGATGGTATCATCCTTGCGCTGTGTCAGTTCGCCGCCGCAGACATCGCAGATGCCTTCGACGACCGGCGGATGACTCTTGATGTGGTAGATGGCTCCGCACTTCGGGCAGATTCTTCTGCCTGTGATGCGCTCAGCCAGGGTGTCGAATTCGACTTCCAGGGCAATGACGCTCTCAACCGGCTTGCCGATCTTTTCGGCAATCTTCGTGAAGGCTTCGGCCTGCACCAGGGTGCGCGGGAAGCCGTCCAGGAGATAGCCCTTCTGGCAGTCCGGCTGCTGAAGTCTGTCTTCCACCATGGCATTGATCACATCATCCGGTACCAGCTTGCCGGCTTCCATATAGGTCTTGGCAAGCTTGCCCAGTTCTGTGTTGTTCCGGACATTTTCACGCAGCATGTCACCGGTGGAAATATGCGGAATGTCATAAGCCTTGAGAATCAATTCGGACATTGTGCCCTTGCCTGCCCCCGCAGGCCCCATGATCAGAATATTCATATCGTGTCCTCCATTCTTATTTCAGGAAACCGTGGTACTGCTTCTGGGTCAGCTGGCCCTTCAGCTGAGACATTGTCTCCATGGCCACGCCGACGACAATGATGATACCTGTCCCGCCGATCGCCGAGGATGTCGGGATCGCGGTGAACATCGGCAGCAGATACGGCAGTACGGCAATCACCGTCAGGGCTGTCGCGCCCAGGACGGTAATGCGGCTGAGAACCTTGTGCAGATACGTTCTGGTCTCACTGCCCGGCCGGATGCCCGGGATATATGCACCGGACTTGCCGAGGTTTTCCGCCACCTTGTCAGGATCAACCTGCAGATCAGTGTAGAAGAATGTAAACATGAATGTCAGCAGTGCATAGATGCACAGTCCCAGCGGCTTGTTCAGGCTCAGGAACGAGTTGACTTTCTGATAAAGATCATAATTGACGAAACTCAGGACAATCTGCGGGGCCGTAATGATCGCGTTGGCGAAGATCACCGGAATGACCGACGCCGAGTTGATCTTGAACGGCAGATATGTAATATCCTTCGCCCGCGGTCCGGCACTGTTCGTATACTGGATCGGGATCTTTCTGACTGCCAGCTGCATGATGACCACGCCGATGACGATGGCCAGATACAGGACACAGTACAGCACAAACTGCAGTACACCGTTGAATACGGCGCCCTGGCTGGAGCCGCCGACCAGAATGTTGAACACCTGGGTAAAGTTGGCCGGGATGTTCGAAACGATACCGGCAAAGATGATAATGGAAATACCGTTGCCGATCCCCTTCAGACTGATCCGGTCACCGATCCACAGCAGGAACATCGTACCGGCTGTCAGGATCGTGGCGGTATACAGATAGGCGGAGATACCGGAGCCTTCCAGCACCCCATACTGACGGTCGAAACCGTACACCATGGAGAAAGACTGGACCAGCGCCAGGACAACGCCCAGATACCGCGTGACCTTGTCAAGCTGCTGCCGGCCGGTCTGGCCGGACTTGGTCATCTCGGTCAGCGCCGGGATGACATCCATGCTCAGCAGCTGGATGATGATGCTGGCTGTGATGTAAGGCGATACACCCAGAGCGAATACGGACATGCGCTCGAAGGCGCCGCCGCCCAGCAGGTTCATCATGCTGAGAATCGAGTTGTCGGCAATTCCGGCTGCCAATGCGCGGGCATCGACACCCGGAACCGGAATGGCAGAACCGATGCGATAGATCAACAGCATTGCCAGAGTGAAGAAAATCTTGTTGCGGATCTCCTTGTTTCTGAACAGGCTGGCGAACGTATGCATCATGGTTACATTACCTCAACTTTGCCGCCCGCTTCTTCAATTGCTTTCTCTGCAGACTTGGAGAACTTCTGAGCCTTGACGGTCAGTTTCTTCTCCAGCTTGCCGCCGCCAAGTACCTTGACGCCGTCCAGCTGCTTCTTCAGAAGGCCGGCTGCCTTCAGCGCTTCAAAATCTACGGTTACACCATCTTCAAAGCAGTTCAGATCTTCCACATTGACAATGGCATACTCTTTCCGAGTGTAGTTTGTGAAGCCGCGCATCGGCATTCTCTTGAAGAACGGTGTCTGGCCGCCTTCGAAACCGATGGCGACACCGCCGCCGCTTCTGGAGTTCTGACCCTTGTGGCCCTTGCCGGCAGTCTTGCCCTGGCCGGAGCCCTGGCCTCTGCCGATGCGCTTCGATCCGAAGCGAGCGCCTTCTGTTGCTTTCAGTTCATTCAGTTTCATGCGCTTCCCTCCTTAACGAATCTCTGCGACTTTCTTTTCGCGTGCCTTGGCGACATCGTTGACTGTCTGCATGCTCTTGAGAGCATCCAGGGTAGCATAGACAACGTTGACCGCTGTTCTGGAACCGATAACCTTGGACAGGACATCGTTGATGCCGGCCAGTTCCAGGATGGAACGGACAGCACCGCCGGCGATAACGCCGGTACCAGGTGCAGCCGGCTTCAGGAACACACTGCTTGCGCCGTGCTTGCCTGTAGCTGCATGCGGAACTGTACGGTTGTTGTCAACCAGCTGTACACGGAACACATTCTTGTTGGCGGCTTCGGTTGCCTTCTTGATTGCATCCGGTACTTCTGCTGCCTTGCCCATTCCGAAACCGACACGGCCCTTGTGGTCACCCACAACAACCAGAGCAGAGAAACGCATTCTGCGTCCGCCCTTAACGGTCTTGGAAACCCGGTTAATGGAGACTACGACATCGTCGAACTCTTTCGGTTCACGTGGTTTTCTGAACGGTTTTCTTCCTTCGTTAGCCATTTGTATTCTCCTTTCCCCTTAGAACTTCAGTCCGGCTTCTCTGGCTGCATCGGCCAGGGCCTGGACTCTTCCGTGATAGACATATCCGCCGCGGTCAAACCGTACGGATTCGATATTGATTTCCTTGCACCGGTTGGCAATGTCTTCACCGACCTTGCGGGCCGCTTCGATATTGCCGCCGTTTTCCAGCTTCAGCACGAGGCTGCTGGAAGCGCAGAGGGTTCTGCCTGTAGTGTCATCGATCACCTGGGCATAGATCTGTTTGTTGGAACGGAACACGTTCAGCCGCGGGCAGTCGGGAGTTCCGCTGACAATGCGGCGCACACGGGCATGCCGGCGCTGACGTTCTGCATTCTTATCAATTTTCTTCAGCATGTTACTCTCTCCTTCCCATTACTTCTTGGCTGCGGCAGTCTTGCCTTCCTTACGACGGACATGTTCATCCGAATAACGGATACCCTTTCCACCGTACGGCTCCGGCTTCTTGGCTGCTCTGACAACAGCTGCGAACTGGCCGACTCTCTGCTTGTCAATGCCGGTCACTGTGATTGTGTTGGCATCCGGGCAGACAACTTCCAGATCAGACGGAATCTCGAATTCAACCGGGTGGGAGAAGCCGAGGTTCATCGTCAGCTTATTGCCGGTGATGGCGGCACGATAGCCGATACCGACAATCTGCATTTTCTTGGTGTAAGATGTGTGGCAGCCTTCGATCATGGTCGCCAGAAGGGCTCTGGTTGTGCCATGCAGCTGCTTGGTGTGCTTCTCCTCGTTCGGACGGGAGACTGTGACAGTACCGTCCTCGGCTTTGATACCAATGAGCGGGGAGAACTTCCTCGTCAGGGTGCCTTTCGGACCTTTAACCGTCACCTCATTGCCGTCGGCGATGGTGATTTCAACGCCTTCCGGAATGGTAATCGCTTTGTTACCGATACGTGACATTCTATATATCCTTTCTTTTACCAGACGTAGGCGACAACTTCGCCGCCGGCGTGCTTCTTGCGGGCATCCTTGTCGGTCATCATGCCTTCACTTGTGGAAATGATGGCGATACCCAGACCGTTCAGGACCCGCGGAACGGCATCCTGCTTCGCATATACACGCAGCCCCGGCTTGGAGATGCGCTTGATGCCTGTGATAACCTTTTCTTTGTTCGGGCCATACTTCAGTGTGACCGTCATCTTCTTCTCAACGCCTTCACCGCTGACGGCATAGTTGGCGATGTAGCCTTCTGCCTTCAGAATGCGGGCAATTTCTGTCTTGACCTTGGATACCGGAGCAACATCGACGGTCTCCATGTTGGCCTGAACTCCGTTGCGGATTCTAGTCAGCATGTCGGCAATAGGATCTGTCATATTCATCTTGTCTGTTCCTCCTTACCAGCTTGCCTTCTTGACGCCCGGGATCTGGCCCTGATAAGCCAGTTCACGGAAGCAGATACGGCAGAGCTTATACTTTCTCAAAACGGAATGCGGCCGGCCGCAGCGTTCGCAGCGTGTGTATTCACGGGTGGAATACTTTGCAGGACGGCTCTGCTTTACTTTCATTGATGTCTTAGCCATGATTTAGCCCTCCTTCTTTGCAAACGGCATGCCCAGCTGAGCGAGAAGTTCATACGCTTCCTGGTTTGTCCTGGCCGTTGTGACGATGACGATATCCATACCGCGGACCTTGGAAACCTTGTCGAAGTTGATTTCCGGGAAGATCAGCTGTTCACGGACACCGAGTGTGTAGTTGCCGCGGCCGTCAAACGCTGTTGTGCTGACGCCGTGGAAGTCACGGACACGCGGCAGGGAGATGCTGACCAGCTTGTCGAGGAAGTCATACATCTTTTCACCGCGGAGGGTGACCTTGCAGCCGATGGCCATGCCTTCTCTCAGTTTGAAGTTGGCGATGGACTTCTTGGCCTTTGTGATAACCGGCTTCTGACCGGCGATCTGGGTCAGTTCAGCGACGGCGTCTTCCAGAGCCTTCGGGTTGGCGATGGCATCACCGACACCGAGGTTGATGACGATCTTTTCGACTTTCGGAGCCTGCATCGGCGTTGTATAACCGAACTTTTCGATCAGAGCAGGCTTGACTGTTTCTCTGTATTTCTGTTCGAGACGGTTCATTACTTCTTGCCTCCTCCGACTTCCTTGCCGGTTGCCTTGTTGATGCGGACCTTATTGCCCTTGGCATCGGCCTTGTAGCCGACGCGTCCGGCCTTCTTTGCCTTGTCGTCATAGACCATGACGTTGCTGGCATTGATCGGCGCTTCTCTTTCAATAATGCCGCCGTCCGGATTCTCCTGGCTCGGCTTGAGAGTCTTCTTGGCCAGGTTCACACCTTCGACGATAACCCGGTTGGTCTTCGGGGAAACCGCCTTGACCTCACCGATGCTGCCCTTGTAGCGGCCGCTGATAACGATTACTTTATCACCTGTTTTGATTTTCATATCCGACTGCCTCCTACAGTACTTCCGGGGCAAGAGAGACAATCTTCATATACCCCTTGTCACGAAGCTCTCTGGCGACCGGGCCAAAGATACGTGTGCCTGTCGGCGTGTTGTCATCCTTGATGATGACGGCGGCGTTTTCATCAAACTTGATGTAGCTGCCGTTCTCACGGCGCAGACCGTAGACGCTGCGCACGATGACGCACTTGACAACCTGTCCCTGCTTGACGGAGCCATTCGGGATGGCCTTCTTGACAGCGCAGACCACAACGTCGCCGATGTTGGCCGACCTGCGCTTGCTGCCGCCAAGGCAGCGGATGACCAGCAGTTCCTTGGCACCAGTGTTGTCAGCGACTTTCAATCTTGTTTCGTTCTGAATCATTGCTTTCTCCTCCCAGTGCTTACAGAATAACTGCCTTTTCAACGACACGGACGAGGCGGAAGTGCTTGTCCTTGCTCAGCGGTCTTGTCTCCATGATTTCGACTACATCGCCGACATGCGCTTCGTTCTGTTCATCGTGTGCCTTGAACTTGGTTGTGTACTTGACGTGCCTTCCATATAAAGGATGGCTTCTGGTGGTCTCGATCTCAACGACGATTGTCTTATCCATCTTGTCGGATACGACTGTACCACGGAGCACCTTACGACTGTTTCTTTCCATGTTCATGCCCTCCTTTATTCACCTTTCGCATTCTCACGCTCAGTCATGACGGTCATGATTCTGGCAATGGTCTTGCGGACATCTTTGACGCGGGCGGAATTTTCCAGCATTCCGGTCGCCTGCTGGAAGCGCAGTCCGTAGAGTTCCTCTTTCAGGCTTGCGACTTCCTTGACGAGCTCTTCATTGCTCAGGTCTCTGATTTCCTTAATATTCATGCTTACTTAACCTCGTCTTTCTTAACGAAGCGGGTCTTGATGCAGAGCTTGTTCGCACCAAGTCTCAGAGCCTCACGGGCAACTTCCTCGCTTACACCATCCAGCTCGAAGAGGATACGGCCGGCCTGGACAACTGCCACCCAGTGGTCAGGAGCACCTTTACCGGAACCCATACGTACTTCGAGAGGTTTCTTTGTTCTGGCCAGCTGCGGGAAGACCTTGATCCAGACCTTGCCGCCGCGGTCCATGTAACGTGTCATGGCAACACGGGCTGCTTCCAGCTGGTTGCTGCTGATATATGCGCCCTCGTCAGCGACGATGCCGTACTTGCCGAATGTCAGTTCCCTGCCACCCTTGGAACGGCCTTCGTAGCTGAGACGATGAGGACGTCTGTATTTTGTTCTGTTAGGCATTAACATGATCAGTCATTACCTCCCTCGGTTCCTGCCGGAGCGGCTGCCCTCTCAGTGTTTGCCTGAGCCGGAGCGGCGCCCTGACGACGGTCCTGACGCGGTCCGCGGCGGTCGTTTCTGCGTCCGCGGCGGTCGCCTCTTGCCGGATGTGACGGTGCTTCCGGTTCCTTGACCATCTGGCCCGGCAGAACTTCACCGCGGCAGATCCAGACCTTGACACCCAGCTTGCCATATGTTGTGTGTGCTTCTTCGCACGCATAGTCAATGTCGCTTCTCAGTGTGTGCAGCGGAACGACACCCTGCGAATAACCTTCGGAACGGGCAATTTCCGCACCGCCCAGACGACCGGAAGCCAGTGTCTTGATACCCTTGGCGCCGGAACGCATGGTCTGCTGAATAGCCTTCTTCTGGGCAATCCGGAAGGACTGACGAGCTTCGAGCTGTTCGCAGATCTTGCGGGCAACCAGGTGGGCGTCGAGGTCCGGGTTGGCAACCTGGACAACTTCGATCTTCACTGTCTTGCCGCCTGTGAGCTTGGCCAGTTCGGCCTTCAGGGCTTCCATCTTATCCTTGCCGCTGCTGTCCTTGCCGACCATGTCGCCCGGCCGTGCGCAGCGGATGATAACCTTGCAGTCCTGCTTGGAAGTGCGCTCGATTTCCACTCTGGAAATGTATGCGCCGCGCAGATTTTTCTCCAGATACTTGCGGATCTTGACGTCTTCATTCAGAAGATCTCCGTAATCAGCTTTGTCTGCATACCATCTGGATTCCCAGTCACGAATGACACCGACACGCATGCCGATCGGGCTTACTTTCTGTCCCATATCTTCGATCTCCTTCCTTATCGTTCGTCAACCACAACTGTAATGTGGCTTGTTCTCTTAAGAATCTGTGATGCGCTGCCCTTGGCCCGCGGCATCCATCTCTTCAGCGTGACGCCTTCATCAGCGTAGCAGGCCTTGATGTAGAGACGGTCACCGTCCAGGTCATGGTTGTTGGTGGCGTTTGCCGCCGCGGACTTGACGACCTTGGCAACAGCACCGGCTGCCTGGTTCGGCATGAACTTCAGGATGGCCAGAGCCTCAGCAACATCCTTGCCTCTGACAACATCCAGTACCAGACGGACCTTGCGGGGAGTGAAACGAACAGTTTTTGCAGTTGCTTTTACATCCATTGTCTTTCTCCTCCTTACTTGTCCTTGTTGTCGCCATGACCGCCGTACCGGCGCGTCGGGACAAATTCACCCAGCTTGTGGCCGACCATATCTTCGGTCACATATACCGGGACGTGCTCCTTGCCGTTGTATACCGCGAAGGTATGTTCTACGAAACTTGGGAAAATTGTAGAACGGCGGGACCATGTCTTGATGACTTCTTTTCTGTTTGCCGCATTCTGTGCTTCAACCTTCTTCATCAGATGTTCATCGCAGAATGGACCTTTTTTAATGCTTCTTGACATCTTCGGTTTCTCCTTTCAGTCCTTATTTCCCGTTCCGTCTGCTCATGATCAGAGCGTTGGAAGCCTTCTTGTGCCTGCGGGTCTTGACGCCCATAGCCTTCTTGCCCCACGGGGTCATCGGGCTCTTGCGGCCGACCGGTGTGCGGCCTTCGCCGCCGCCATGCGGGTGGTCTACCGGGTTCATGGCTGAACCACGGACCGTCGGGCGGATGCCCTTCCAGCGGTTGCGGCCTGCCTTGCCCCAGCTGATCAGGTTGTAGTCTTCGTTGCCGACGACACCGATTGTGGCGCGGCAGTTGGACAGGACCTTGCGGACTTCACCGCTGCTCAGGCGCAGGGTTGCGTACGGACCGTCGAAGCCGAGGATCTGGGCGGAGCAGCCTGCTGCTCTTGCCATCTGGCCGCCGCGGCCTGGAAACAGTTCGACACAGTGTACATATGTACCTTCCGGGATGCTCTTCAGTTCCATGGCGTTGCCGACCTTGATGTCGACGGCTTCGCCGGAAATGATCTTCGTACCGACTGTCAGGTTCTGCGGGGCGATGATGTAGCGCTTCTCACCGTCCATGTAGTTGATCAGAGCAATGTTTGCGTTGCGGTTCGGATCGTATTCGATCGCCGCGACTCTGCCTTCAACGCCATCCTTGTTTCTCTTGAAATCGATGACTCTGTACTTCTGCTTTACACCGCCGCCGTGATGACGGGTTGTAACCCGGCCGGTATTGCCTCTGCCGCCGGTGCTGTTCTTCGGCTCGACCAGACTCTTTTCCGGCACTGACTTGGTGATCTTGTCATTTGCCAGGGTGCTCATGTTGCGGCGCCCGTTCGTGGTCGGCTTATACTTTTTAATAGCCATTTTTCTTTACTTTCCTTTCGCTTGTTATCCGGAGATAGCGATGTTCCTCCGATATTTGAACTTCTTAGTTCTCACTGTTGAAGAGATCGATGCTCTGACCTTCAGGCAGCTTGACGATGGCCTTGCGGACCGCATTGGTCTTGCCGACGTACTTGCCGAGTCTCTTCGTTTTCGGGTGAACGTTGACGATGTTCACCTTTTCCGGCTTGATGCCGTAGATTTCCTTGATTGCCAGGGCAACTGCAGTCTTGTTTGTGCCCTTGGCAACTTCGAAGCTGACCTTGTTCTCTTCGCCCTGCTTCATGGATTTTTCCGTTACGATCGGGCGGATGATGATATCGCGTGCACTCATCAGGCGATTACCTCCTCTGCTTTGGCGGCGGCAGCTTCCGTGAAGACCAGCATGTCAGCGTTGACAATGTCATACACATTCAGCTGGTTGACGGAAACGACCAGGGCATTCGGGATGTTGCGCATGGACATGAACGCATTGTCATAATCCTCGGCGATGTCCGCAACGAACAGTGTCTTGCGGTCGAAGCCGAAGGCGTCCATCAGCGCGACAGCCTTCTTTGTCTTGATTTCATCGAAGCTGAGGTTTTCGATCAGCTTCATCGCACCGCTCTGGGCCTTTTCGCTCAGTGCGGAGCGCAGGGCCAGACGGCGGATCTTGCGGTTAAGCTTGATGCCGTACTTGCGCGGATGCGGGCCGAAGGCGATGGCGCCGCCTCTCCACTGTGTGGCTCTGGTCGAACCCTGACGGGCGCGGCCTGTTCCCTTCTGGCGGAACGGCTTCTTGCCGGTGCCGGAAACGAACGACCTTGTCAGTGTGGAGTGGGTGCCCTGCCGCAGGCCGGCCTGGTATGCGAGAACCGCATCATAGATCGCCTGCTGATTCGGCTCAATTCCGAACACGGCGTCGGACAGCTCGACTGTCTTGACAACAGCGGCTTCCTGGTTATATACATCCATCTTCGTCATGTATTAAGCCTCCTTAGTTTCCCTTGCGGGCTGCGCTGGCAGCCTTCTTCTTGGCCGCTTCGAGTTCAGCCTTTTCAGCTGCTTCCTTGGCCAGTTCCTCGTTGATTGCCTCAGAAACCTTTTCCAGTTCTGCCTTGACATCAACGCCTTCGTAAGAAATCAGCTCGTCAACAGCTGTGTTCTTGACCGGCTTGACTGTGGTCTTGATCATGACCAGGCCCTTGCGCGGACCCGGAACGTTGCCCTTGACCAGAATGTAGCCTTCTTCGGCGTCAACCTTGACAACTGTCAGGTTCTGGTTGGTGACGGTGAAGCCGCCATCCTGTCCCGGCATCGGTGTGTTCTTTTCGATCCGGCCGTTGTTGCGGCCTGTGGTCGCCAGGGAACCGATGTGCCGTACATTCTTGGAACCACCGTGGGTTTCCGGTCCGCGGTGCGCGTTGTAGCGGGCGATTGTGCCGGTGTAGCCATGGCCCTTGGATGTGCCTGTAACATCGACGATGTCGCCGGCCGCGAAGATGTCAGCCTTGATTTCGGCGCCGACTTCGCAGTCCATCAGTTCGTCAGCCTTGATTTCGCGGATGTACTTCTTCGGCGCTGTATTAGCCTTCTTGGCGTGGCCGATGGCCGGTTTGTTGCTTCTCTGTTCCTTGACGTCTTCGTAACCCAGCTGCAGGGCTGCGTAGCCGTCCTTCTCTATGGTTTTCTTCTGCAGCACAACATTCGGCTGTACTTCAATGACTGTGACCGGAACGAGGGTCCCTTCAATCGTGAAGACCTGTGTCATGCCGAGCTTACGTCCTAAGATACCTTTCATCTGTTTTTACCCGGTCCTTTCCTTAAAGCTTGATTTCGATGTCGACTCCGCTGGGCAGGTCCAGTCTGCTCAGAGCATCGATCGTCTCAGCGCTCGGGCCGATGATTTCGATGAGTCTCTTGTGTGTGCGGATCTCGAACTGTTCACGGGAATCCTTGTACTTGTGCACGGCCCGCAGGATCGTGACGACTTCTCTCTCTGTCGGCAGCGGTACCGGGCCGGTAATCTTCTTAGCCCCGTGGTTGGCTGCGGTTTCTACGATTTTCTTCGCAGCCGCATCCAGACTTCTGTTCTCGTAAGCCTTCAAGCG
>JAFOIT010000113.1 GCA_017420585.1 Solobacterium sp. | reverse complement strand
TCCGGGGGATGTGCGCAGTTACGGGGCCGGCAATAATATCATGACCGGCATGACCGTGTTCTCCGCGGTCAAGGTGCGCCGGTATGTGTGCTGTGACTGCGGCTTTTCCGAAGAGTGGATCGACCTCGATGATATCGACAAACTGATCGACCGCTACGAACAATAAAAAAAACAATAGATGAAAAAACGGCCTGCAGGGGCCGTTTTCAGTTGTCCGCGCCGACCAGGTTCTGTACCCAGACCCGCTTGTGGACCAGGAACAGGCCGAGGACAGCTTTGGGAATGTCCGCGCACACGACGGCGATGAAGATGTACAGCACCGGCAGATCGGTAAACCGGGAGAGCCCGAAGGCAATCGGGTAGTTGACCAGGCAGGAATAAACACTGTCAAACAGGAAGGTAATAACCGTTTTCCCGCCGCTGCGCAGGGTAAAGTAACTGCCGAAATACAGCGCGCCCAGCGGGATGCTGAAGGCGGTAACCCGCAGCAGCCTGCCGGCCAGTGCCTGCACTTCCGCGGAGGTGTTGTACAGGCCAGGGAACAGCGGGGCCAGCGTGAACAGCAGGCAGCCCATGACCGAAGCCAGGCAGAAAGAGAAGACAATCAGCTTCCGGTCCGTGTCCACAGCTTCCTCGATTTCATTGGCCCCGAGACGCTGTCCGACCATGATGGAAATCGAATTGCCCATGGCGCTGTTTGTAATCGTAAAGACATTCTGGATGGTCTGGTTGATATTGATGGCTGCCACGGCATTCAGGCCGCGGGTGGAATAGCACTGGGCAATCATCGCGATGGCGGTGGACCAGAGAACTTCATTGACAACCAGGGGAGCTCCCTTGAGGATGATGGCCTTGACCAGCGGGGCAGGAACGCGCAGATCCTTCAGCGGGTCATGCATGAAGGCGAACCGTTCGCGGTGCCGGATGGCGCCGGTCAGGATAATGGACAGTTCCACAAACCGTGAGATGACTGTTGCCACGGCAGCGCCGGTGATCCCCAGGCGCGGCATGCCGAAATGGCCGAAGATCAGCGTGTAGTTGCCGATGAAGTTGACGGTAACGGCACAGATGCTGGCCCGCATGGGGATGATGGTTTCCCCGGTCTCACGGATCGAAGTTGAGAACGCCTGGGACAGGGTAAACACCGGCAGGCCGATCATCATGATCAGCATATATCTGCGGGCATACTGCATTGTTTCCAGGATATCAGCCGGGCTGTTGACAGCCGGGTCAAGATAAAGGCCGATCAGCTGCCGCCCGCACAGGCCCAGGATACCCAGGCCGGCAACTGACAGGAGCAGCACGACATACAGCTTGAAATGAAAACAGTCCCTGACACCCTTGTCATCCTGTTTGCCGCAGAACTGGGCGCCGAAGATACCGGCAGCGTTGAATGAACCGAAGACCGCCAGATTAAAAATCATGATCAGCTGGTTGGTGATGGATACCCCGCTCATGGGCAGGGTGCCGACCTGGCCGACCATGATATTGTCAAGCATGTTTACAAACGTTGTAATACCGCTCTGAATCATGATCGGGACAGCGATCATCAGGACAGAACGGTAGAATTCACGATTGCCGAACCATTTGTTTTCCGTACTCACGGAATTTATGTTAGCACAAAAAAAGGGCTGATGACTCAGCCCCGTCTGCTTTACTTCTTTTTCTGAGCGCCCAGCTGTTTCCTGAGCATGTCGTTGAGTTCCTTGAAGACATTCTTCGGACTGGCATCATCAAGCAGTTTGATAATGCGCTGGATCTCGTCATCGGACAGGTCATGGTCATCCGCGATATCCCGGAACTTGACGCCGGCAATATACTTGCGGATCGCGGCTGCCGATTCGCCGTCGGCAATCATGTCCCGCACGATGCTGGATGAATGCGCGAACTTGATGAAATCCTTATTGAGGAGATCATAGGAGAGTTTCCCGGATTTGTCGGTATACTTTGTTACGATTTTCAGATAGGCTTCGCTTCCGGCTGTTTCTTCCAGTTTCGGGTCCGCTGCCGGTTCTTCCGCTGCCGGCTTTGCCTTGGCCGGCGCCTGTCTGGCCTTCTGGAACGGCATGCGGGCAGTCAGCGCGACAGCTTCATCAAAAGCTTCCTGCGGGAACAGTTTCAGGGAAGTGTTGGCGGCCGGAACTGCTTTGCCGGTGGACCTGCTGATGGTGGCCAGGCCTGGCTGTTTGGTGTCATAACGCGTTATGACAATCCCGGTATCACCGCCAGTCAGTTTCTGCCGATATGCTTCGGCCTTGATTACGGTTAATTTGACTTTGTCGGTTCTGATCATTATGACATTCCTCCTTCCTTGATAAATTCATCGTACCATGCCGGTTTCCGGCCTTCGTATAAGAAATCGTTATGGGGATAATAAAAACCGGCACAGTCATGCTGTGCCGGCAGGAATGAAATCAGAGCTTGCTGCGCCAGTAGTGCATATTCGCATTGTCACGGTCCGTGGCAATGCTGAGCACAGCCTGTTTTGCCCAGTTCCAGGTCTTGTAAGCCTGGGCGCTTGTGTAATCAGTCAGCAGGGCGCAGGCATAATCCTTGTTTTTGCCGACAAGTTCCAGATAAGCCTGGTCGATGACTTTCTTGGTGGCAGCCCATTCCTTTTCCATGACCGCGATTTCCCCGTGGATCCGCTCTTCGGCCGCCTGGTAGTTGAATTCCATGACGTTCTGCAGCAGCAGGAATGCAGAAACAGCCCGGCCGGCATGGTAGGCGAATTCATCTTCATCAACAGCGAAGTGGGAAGCCAGGGCTTCCTTCGGCCCCATCCATTCATATCCTTTCGGGATTTCGGTAATACCGAGGTACCACGGCATAAATGGGGTTGCACACGGCCGCGGCAGGGAACGCCACATGCAGGTCAGTTCCGGCACCTCGTTGAATTCGATGATGGTTGATTCCACCGTGGTGTCCCGGCAGATGCCGTAGCGGTGCGGGCTCATGTCCGGATGTTCTTTCAGGTCTTCCGCATGTTCGGCATAGTGGGAGCGCATGATCGGCTTCAGGTCCTCAACGCCGTATTTCCGCGATGCCTTGATGGAGAAGGTGCGGTGCGGCAGCGGATCACCTTTGAGCAGGAGCTTCCAGGCAAGGTCTGACCGGTCCCAGTTGGACTTGATGTCATATCCGCCGGCCTGATAGACAGCCGCGAAGTCGAAGTCACTGTAGTCCCCTTCCACAGCCGGGGTATACCAGCCGTTTTCCATGGCATAGGATACCAGGGTGTCGGACCAGTAGAAATTCTTGTGCTTCTTGTCATTGAAGTCGATCTCGTGGATCGTGTACCAGTTCGGGATGTAGGCAATCTCGTTGTCACCGACCCGACGGGCCGCAAAGTTATGGCCCTTGGTCAGCTGTACCAGCCACGCCTCATCCTTGTCACAGATGGCATAGCAGCGGGAGCTGCGGTAGCCGTACTTCTTCATCAGCTCAGCTGTGATCTCAACGCCTTCCCGGGCTGTCCTTGCCCGTTCCGGAATCAGCCGGCGGTAAACATAGCCCATGGTTCCGTCGAACTTGCCGTCGGCCGGCACTTTGGAATCGACGCAGGAATCGGAGAAGAGGGATACACCCCACTCATTGACATAGCCGTCCGCGAACGGTTCACCGCCCCGGCCCCTGGCTTCAGACCAGTAGTAGGCCCAGGTTTCATTCACCTGCGGGATCACAGCTGCCCCGTCAGGTGCTGATACGGTTTCACCTTTTTCGTGCTTCATGCGCGGTACCAGGTGGCTCTGGATCAGTTCATGCATGTCATCTTCATTATGTGCCGCAATGACCTTCCCGGTCTTGGAGGCGCGCTTGCCGATGAGGATTGTGCTGCAGTTCATACCATCATTTTTCAGTTCGTATTTATCCATATTCAAAGATCCTTTCTGATTATGTGGTTCTGTATCCACTATAGCATACTCCTGCCGGAATGCCAGTCAAAGGGGAAAAATCCATTGCGGGGCCGGTGTACTTTGATATAATGTTGACCATCAGTAAGGAATTTAAATGCTATGGATATTGCCAGATACAAGGACTATTTCTCCTTCGAAACCATCCGTGACAAAAACGGCGAAGTCATCTGTTACCATATAACAATGATCGGCACCGTGGATGCGGACGGGGTTGCCCGGCCATATGAGACGGAAGAAAAGAAAATGGCTTTCGGTGCCCTGACGCTGCATGACCAGAACCGCCGGATCGGCGTCCTGCTTGATCTGCTGAATGCCCGTACGTATTACCAGGAACACAGCTATCTGGAAGGCAATGTGAATATGATCCGCTACACGGCACACCGGCACCATGTTGAGGAAGTGCAGCAGTTCGAGGAGGGGGACCGCGTCCTGATTGAAGGCAGGGCATATCTGCGGGAGAGCAGGAACGAGGAAATCCGCCCGGAACTGACCGTTACCGTATCCGGAACATTCCGGCTCGGACGCCGCAGGGTGCAGCGTAAAACCGCTGCCCTGATACCGCAGGAATAAGCCCCAGCAGGGGCTTTTTTCTTTTCCGCGGGAATATTTCATTATATTGTTGAGATATAAAATCGGGAGGTCATCATATGACAGGAACAGAAACCCTGCTGCGCAGCAGCTGCAGCACATTGATCGCCGGAAAAAATGCCAGCTTCAACGGCCATGTCCTGCTGGGGCATGGTGAAGATACCAGCGGTGTCCGGACCCAGTCACACCTGGTGCCGCGCAAGACACACGCCGCCGGGGAAACCGTAACGTTTGCGGACGGGAGTGCCGTGATCCCGCAGGTGCCGGTCACCTATGGTTATCTCTGGAATGAAATCCGGGTGCCCGGGGGTGAGTGCTTCGCGGATACATTCCTGAATGAAAACGGGGTGGCAGTGGTATCCAATAACGGCCTCGGCAGCAAGATAGCGGAAACCGGCTCCGACGGCGCCATCGGCTACGGCATGCGCAAACTGATCGCCGAACGGGCGAAATCGGCGCGGCACGGGGTCGAAGTGGCGGCGGAACTCATGAAGGACTTCGGGTATTATTCTTCCCGGATCTACCATATCGCTGATAAGGATGAAGCCTGGTCCGTGCAGCTGACAACCGGCCACCAGTTTGCCGCCCGCCGGATTGGGGATGATGAAATCTACTATCTGCCCAACTGGTATACCATCCATGAAATCGATTTTTCCGATACGAAGCATAAGAACTTCTACTGGTCGGAAGACCTGGTTGGTTTTGCCGTGCGGAATGGCTGGTACACCCCGGCAGTGGAAGGCGACTACAGCGACTTTGACTTTGCCAAAGCGTACCAGGGCGGACCGGCATGGTATACACCGATCAATCGGGACCGCCATGTGCTCGGCTGGGTAAAGACCATCGGCCGGGAAGTGCCAGAATTCACCTTTGCCGTTAAAGCGGAGAAGAAATACACCGTACAGGACTTCAAGGATATCCTGCGGGTGCGCTGGCTCGATGATCATCCGGAAGATGCGGACCAGACATATGAACCGGTAAACGGTGTCAACCTGGAGATGCACCGGGGCATCAACTGGCACGGTTCCATCGAAGGCTCGGTGTTTGAATTCAATGATGATCCGATGCTGAACTGCATGTGGCGGACCATTGACCGGCAGCGTCATTCCATCTTCATGCCGTGGTACTTCGGGATCAAGGAAATCCCGTCAGGGTTTGAGTACATCGGGGAAGTCGCTTCCGCGGCTTCGCACTTCTTTGTCGATGAAGCGGAGATTTCCCGCTATGACCGGAATTACGCCTTCTGGAGCTTCCATGTCCTGCGGGACCTGATGGATTTCGAGTTTGAGGAGGTCAAACTGCTGGCTGCAGTCAGGAAACTGGAGGATTACTTCCGGGCTTCCAAGGCCCAGGCTGACCTGGCTTATCAGGCAATGAAAGCAGAAGATGAAGACCAGGCGCGGGAACTGCTGACCGACTACACGGCAGCCATGGCAGACAAGACTGTCCGGTTCATTGAGCAGATGATCTATGAACTGGTGCAGGACAAGTACGAGGAGAAGCAGTTGTACAATTTCTGAGCAGTAACCAGCTGATGAGACCGCGCCGGCGGTCTCGTTTTTTCCTGTACATCTGCAGTTTTTTTATAAATGATTATGCTGGTTGTAGAAAAGAATCAGTATCTGATAATATGACTTCAGGTAAGCATAATGAAAAAAATAATTGTTTCAGCAATTCTGAGCTATTTGCTCGGCTGTGTGCACCTGGCCCATTATTTTGGGAAAAAGGTCAAGAACGTTGATATCCGCACAACTGGGTCGCATAATTCCGGAACTGCAAACGCCATCATGGTGGTGGGCTGGCGGTACGGGCTCATGACCCTTGTGTTTGATGTCTTCAAGGGTTTCTTTGCCGTATACGCGGCCCGGCGGTTCCTGACCGGCGCCCTGCCGGTGTACATCAATGCGTTCAGCGTGATCATGGGACATATCTTCCCGGTTACCATGAAGTTCCATGGCGGCAAAGGCGTAGCTACTCTGGTCGGTTCCAGTCTCGGCATCAGTACGGTGCTGTTTGCCTGCCTGCTGGGGGTGCTGGTGTTTGTGACCCTGCTGACCAATTACATCGCCATCGGTGATGCCGGGGCCGCCTGCACCTTCGCGTCATATGCATATTATATCCACGGGCTTTCCGTCATGTTCGGGCTGGCCTGCATTGTGATGGTGGTCATGATTGCCAGGCATATGGAAAACTACCGGCGGATCGCAGCCGGCGGAGCCGGGGAAGTCCCCATTGACTTCTTTATTAAGCAGCGGGGCATCAAACCGGATGACCTGGAAGATATCGACGATTTCAAAAACTATAAGATCAAGTAAAAAAACCGGCATATGCAGATGCCGGTTGTTTTATTTCAGCAGGGCCGCGATTGCCGCAGTGTCGAGGGCGGGGACGGTTTCCGCGAACAGCCCGCCGGAGACGGACATTGACGGCATCGGGATGAAGTTTCCCCGCACCAGCGGCCGGAAGCACGGGTCAGCGATGACATTGTCATACCGGGCGGCCAAGGCGGCGATTTCCTCTTCCTGCCGGGTGTGATAGTCTGCCAGGCCGGTATCGGAGAACAGGTCCAGGGCAGCTGCATTGCCGAGGGCCGCAGCCAGGCTGTGCGCCCGGACATCCTCGCCGATGACCAGGACGGAACCGTGCGGCACAGTACATGCCGGCAGCGGCAGGCCGGCGGTCCAGGGGATGCCGTAACGCTGCTCCAGCATCCTGGCTGTACGCAGGCCGGCCGCGCTGACCACAACGCAGCATGCGGCGTTCTGGGCCTGGCGCAGGTCATCCAGCGTGCAGTTGAAACTGAGGGATGCCCGCAGGTCCGGGAACAGTTCCGGTATCTTCCGGGAAGCGTCTGTCCCGGCATCATCCAGCGGCAGCTGGCCCAGCAGGAGGGTGCCGCTGCTTTCGGTTTTTTCGCCGCAGAAGCGGTCAGCCAGAGCATACAGGGCATCGGATGCGCCGCGGATGTAGGAACGGATCCCGCTGCATTCAAAGCCGAAGGAAGGAATGCCGCTGCGGGCTTCTGTTTCCGCCGCGATCCCGGCAAAATCCGTCCCGACGATCAGCGGCACGGAACTGCCGACATAGGCGATAAAAGCCGGGTGCAGCTCTTCCGCTGCCCTGAGGGCCTTGTCAATCAGCACATCATCGTTGCCCATGACCGCATCGATTTCCGTCAGCCCGCTGCAGTAGACCATGCCGGGTTTTTCATGCCAGCGCGGTTCATCGAAGGAAACATAATTGACGGTACAGCCGGTGGCATCATGGATCAGCACCAGGCCGCCAAGTTCATACATGACGGCGCAGGCCCCGGCATAATCAGGCGCCAGGGGCGGCAGGACACGGTAAAGGTTATTCATTTCCGGGCCTCCTTCCGGACCTGTACGGCAGATCGCGGATGTTCATACGCGGCGCGGATCCGGGCCGCGAGCATGCGCAGGGCATAGTGTCCCCATTCACCGTTGTCATAGAACATGTTCACGGTTTTATCCGCCCCGGCAAAGGAGGACGCTGCCATGCCTATGGCAATGACGTTCTCATTGTCTTCATAGCTCCGGACAAGCGGCATCTGAATACTGCCGGCGTCAATGTCCGGCGCTTTCTGCTGCACCCCGTCCGCGTAGATACGCCGGATGCGGAAACCGCAGGCAGTCAGGGTTTTCCGCAGGATATCCGGGAAAAGCGTTGCCGTGGAATCAATGACCAGTTCCGTGTCACCGATGTACGCGGCGCATTCCTGCAGGATGCGCACCGTTTCCGCTTCCATGGCATCCAGGTCCGGCAGGGCAATATCCAGGGCGTTGCATACGGCGGTGATCGTTGTCCGTATGGACGTGAAATCCGGCCGGGCAAAATACGGGATCATCTTTGCCCCGTAGCGTTCAGCCAGCAGTTCACCGGCCGTTTTGCCGAACGGCATCAGGCAGAGATTTACCTTTGCGGAACGGATGGCCAGGTAATCTTCATACCGGTCACAGGCCTGGATGTGCAGGGGCCGGTAGCCGGCATCCTGCAGGATCCGGATCAGTTCATTGTCCGGGTGCAGGGCGATATTGGAACCGATGAAGCCGACAGTATCGGTATGCGGCACCGGTTCTTCCGGCAGGGGGGCATACATGTCATGCTGGAGGGCGACCAGCGGCAGGTCACCGCTGAAACGGGTGATCGGGCACATTTTCAGCACGAAGCAAGTGACATCCGGGTAGCAGGACATGATTTCCTCTGTCTGGAAACTGTGGTCATTGCCGAGCATGGCGTCGATACAGCTGACATAGAGGATCATGGCTTTCGGCCGGGGCTGCACGGTGTCAAGAATCTCACAGGCCGCGGCGACGGTCTTTTCTTCATAACTGCCGGAGACAATGTCATCTTCGGTCAGGGCCAGGACATCAACCCGGTCCTTATAGCCGCCGTTGATCGCGTTCAGGCAGATGTTGCGGGCGCAGGTCACCGGGCAGATGAACAGGATCCGGCTTTCCGGAATATTAAGGGCGATCGTGGCAACGTCCCAGCCGCCGTGATAGGGATGGCAGTAGCGGGGCAGCCCGCCGGTATTGTCAGTGATCATCTCTACACGCCTCCAGCACCTGTTTTGCCATGGTACGGTATGTGTCCGCCATCGGGCTGTCCGGGAAGGCGGCGACAACGGTCCGGCCAAGCGCCTCCGCCTGCTGGACGATGCTTTCCCGGGGAATAACGGAAATAATCCGGCTGTCGATGTCGTCAGCGAGCTTTTCCACTTTGGCCAGTTCATCCTCGACATTGCGGCAGTTCAGCAGGATGCCGCTGAGCCGGGCATAGCCGCGGGCCTTGAAATTGTCTACAGCCAGGGCAATATTGCCGGCTGCGTAGAGGGCCATCTTTTCCCCGGATGTCACCACGAAGACGTTGCGGGCATAGCCGTTGCGGATCGGCATGGCAAAACCGCCGCAGACAACATCACCGAGCACATCGTATATGACGATATCGGGCTGGTAACGGGCAAAAGCCCCGAGCTTCTCGATTTTCTCAAATGCGGTAATGATTCCCCGGCCCGCGCAGCCGAC
This sequence comes from Solobacterium sp., assembly GCA_017420585.1. Lineage (GTDB taxonomy): Bacteria > Bacillota_I > Bacilli_A > Erysipelotrichales > Erysipelotrichaceae > Bulleidia. The sequence goes on along the minus strand of JAFOIT010000113.1, from coordinate 2,660 downwards.
ACCCGGTGTGGGTCCGCCGGCTTCCATGCAGATGACACCGCCGTCGCCGATCGTGACGATATCGTCCAGGGTGACATCATTGCCCTTTTCCCGGATGGCATCGAGGACGGTGGTAATCTTCCGGCCGCCGCACAGGCTGCCGGTGGAATCCGCTTTCGGATCACAGCCGACCTGCATGACGGTATAGCCCATCTCACTCAGGGCCATGCTCAGATTTGAGGCAGTGGTGGACTTGCCGATGCCGCCCTTGCCGTATATTGCGATTTTGATCATAACTTATTCATCTCCAGGATGGTTCCCCCGATAATGGCCTGTTCTTCCGGGGAATGAGTAGAAAGGATAACAGGGATATCCAGGTTCTGCAGCAGCGGGGCCAGGCGCTCCACCAGCGGCAGGTCCATGCCCTTGAACGGTTCATCCAGCAGCAGCATATCCCCGTCATAGGCCAGGGCGCGGGCAAAGGCAATGCGCCGGCGCATACCGCCGGATAGCTCCGAAGGCATGGCCGCGGCTTCCTGTTCCAGTTCCACGGCTTGCAGATAACGACGGGCCTTTTCCTCATCGTCACAGACCACCGCGATATTCTGCAGGGCATTCATCCAGGGGAACAGCCGGTCATCCTGAAACATCAGGGATACTTTCTCCGGGCCGCCTTCGATCGTGCCGCTGTCCGGCTGCACCAGCCCGGCAATGGTGTGCAGCAGGGTCGTCTTGCCGAAGCCGCTGGGCCCGACGATGCAGGTAATGCCGGGACCGAACTCCGCCGAAAAGTGATCCAGGACAACCTTGTCGCCATAGCTTACACAGAGATCAATGACTTTCATCGGGCTTCCTCCTGTTCCTTGCGGCGGCACATGAAAAACTGCATCAGCTTTTCAAAGAAGAAGCTGAAGATGACAACAATGACGGTCCAGGCAAACAGGTCCGCTGTTTCCAGATAGAGTTTCGAGTAGTACATACCGCTGCCGATCGCATTCTTCGGCAGAGCCAGCACTTCAGCCGCAATGCCGGCCTTCCAGGCCAGCCCGAGGGCGGTCAGCGCCCCAGACCAGAAGTACGGCAGGACGGACGGAATATAGACATGCCGGAGGGTCTTCATCCGGCTGAACCGGTAGATCTTTGCGACTTCCAGCAGGGAGGCATCGGTTTCCGTAATGCCGGCCCGGACGTTTCCGAAGACAATCGGCGTGACCAGCAGGGCGGCGATGAAAACCGGCACGTAGGTATAGGACAGCCACAGCATGACCAGGATGATGAAACTGGTAACCGGTACGGCACTGATGGTGCGTACCAGGGGATAGAGCAGGGCATTGAGCAGCGGTGACAGGCTGCAGACAACGGCCAGGATCACACCGGCCAGGCACCCGCACAGAAAGCCGCCCAGAACCCGCAGCAGGGAAGTGCTGACGACCTTAAGGAAGGTTCCGGAGTGCACGATTGCATAAAGGTGCCGGGCCACGGCAAGCGGTGAAGGAATCAGGAGTTCCTGATGCACCGCCATGGACGCCATAGCCCAGACACCAATCCAGAAACACAATACTGTAAGGCTGATCAGCAGCTTATTCCGCCGCGCCGACATAGTAGAAGTCGTCTGCCGGCAGGGTGCCGCCGACAGATGCCGGATCGGCATTGAAGAGCACCTGGAAGTAACCTTCCAGAGCCGGCTTCAGATCAGCTCCTGTAATGCACACGATGCTGGCATCCGGAATCGCCTTCTTGGCGATTTCGGCATTGCCGGTGATCTCATACTTGGCAATCAGTTCCGCGCTGGCGTCAACATCGCCCAGCACTTCCTCCACTGTTGCGGCATAGTTCTTCAGGAACGCATCGACAGCTTCCGGATTCTCTTCGATGAACGCCTTGCGGGCAGCCAGGCAGCCCATGGTCAGGACACTGCCGTCATTGGCGGCATTGCTGTATTCAACCGTCATATCCAGCGCCTTGCGGACATCCGGGTTCTTCATCATGATGGTGGTGACAGCCGGTACCGGCAGCATGCACAGGTCGATATCGCCGGCAATCATCTTGGTCGCAATCTCACTGGCATCAGCGAACTGGATCTCAACATCCTCACCCGGCTTCAGACCGTTCTGTTCCAGGACGAAGTTGATCATGTATTCCGGGTTGCTGCCCTGGCCGTTGCAGTAGATGGTCCGGCCGCGCAGGTCTTCAACCGACTGAACAGCTTCGCCGTTTTCCAGGATATAGAGAACACCCAGGCAGTTGATGGCGATGATCTCAACCCCGCCGCTGGTCTTGTTGTACAGGTTGGCAGCGACATTGGTCGGCAGGGCACCGATATCCAGGTCACCGTTGGACAGCTTGGCAACGATATCAGTCGGATCCGGTGTCAGGGTGAAGTGATAATTCGGATAGACGCCTGTTTCGGCATCGTCCATGAGTTTGATGGCACCCATGCCGGTCGGGCCCTTCAGCACGCCGACGTTGATGTCAATCGCCGAAACATCGACGGTTTCCTCCGGGGCCGGAGTTTCTGCCGGGGTTTCGGTCTTGGTGCAGCCGGCCAGCAGGGACATGCTCATGGCCGCAGCCATGGCAATGGTAATCAGTTTATTCTTTTTCATATTTACCTCTATTCTTTCAGAATGTCTCCACTATATAGACAAAAGAAAAAGAAGTACATTGCAATTGCAACGTAC
>JAFOIT010000112.1 GCA_017420585.1 Solobacterium sp. | reverse complement strand
GATGGATGCCACCGGCTGCCAGGAACTGCTGATGCCTGCCATGATCCCGGAGGAAGTTTACATTTCCAGCGGCCGCCGCGAAGGCTTCGGCAACAGCATGTTCACACTGAAAGACCGCAAAGGCATGCCGTATTCCCTGGGCCCGACGCACGAGGAACTGTTTGCCATTGCCGCCAAAATGAAGATCCGCTCCTATAAGGACCTGCCCTTCTCGCTGTATCAGATCCAGACCAAGTTCCGTGACGAACCAAGACCGCGTTACGGTCTGATCCGGGTGCGGGAATTCCAGATGAAGGATGCCTATACATTCGACAAGGATGAGGCCGGACTGGATGAATCGTATCAGAAGCAGTTCAATGCCTATAAGAACGTCATGGACCGCCTGCATCTGAACTACAAGATTGTCCGGGCCGACACCGGTGTCATGGGCGGCCTGCTGAGCGAAGAGTTCCAGGCTGTCACCGAAATCGGTGAAGATGTCCTGGTTCTGTGTGATTCCTGTGATTTCGCCAGCAATATCGAGGTGGCCCCATGCGTAGGCCTCTCTGACACGGAAGCGGAAAAGGAACTGCAGATGGTGGAAACACCGCACTGCTCCACCATCGAAGATGTTGCCAGGTACCTGGACCTGCCGAAGACAAAGTGCGTCAAGGCCCTGCTGATGAATGTCAACGATGAACTGGCAATCTTCTTCATCAGGGGTGACCGTGAACTGAACGAAGCGAAAGCGCTGAAACTGCTCGGTGCTTCCGAGATCAACTTCGCCAATGATGATCTGATCGCCGCCAGCAATGCCGTTCCGGGCTTCACCGGGCCGATCGGTCTGAAGGCCAGAATCGTCGTCGACAAGGAGGTCCTGAATATGCGCAACTTCTGCTGCGGCGCCAACAAGGAAGGCTATCACTACATCAATGCCAACCCGAAAGATTTCACATATGATTTCTGCGGTGATATCGTCAATGTCATTGAAGGCGATACCTGCCCGGTCTGCGGCGGCAAACTGTACTTCAACCACGGCATCGAAGTCGGCAATACCTTCAAGCTCGGCACAAAGTATTCCAAGGCCCTGGATCTGCAGTACCTCGATCAGGACAATAAACTGCAGTACGTCTGGATGGGCAGTTACGGCATCGGTCCTGCCCGGGCCATGGCCGCGCTGGCAGAACAGACAGCGGATGAACATGGTCTGAACTGGCCGAAGGAAGTTGCCCCGTACCAGGCTGCCATCGTCATCATTTCCATGAAGGATGAACAGCAGGTGAAGGCGGCGGAAGAACTGTATGAAACGCTGACCAAAGCCGGGGTGGAAGTCATTCTGGATGACCGGGACGAACGTCCGGGCGTCAAGTTCAACGACATGGACCTGATCGGCATTCCTTACCGGATCACCGTCGGCCGCGGCATCAAGGACGGCATGGTTGAATTCAAGCCGAGAACCGGTGAGAAGGAAGACGTCCCGGCCGGGGAAATCGTACAGAAAGTTCTTGATATCCTGAAATAACACACAGAAGAGCGGTTCACTGAACCGCCCTTTTCTTTTGCCGGCAAAGAAAAATTCTTTTACCTGTCCTGCTGTATATTTCGGAACGCTTTCTTACCGCGCATACTGACGAAAAAAGAACGGCATATGAGCCGTTCTCTTTCACTGCTTATCTGCGTTATTCTCAGTCGTTGAAGATCTTGAAGCGTTCCTTCGGGCTGTAGGAAGTGTGCAGCAGTTCTTCTGCCAGCTCACTGCCTGGTTCGCCGAGGAAGTCCTTGTAAAGATCCTGGATCTGCGGGTTGTCAGAGGAAACTCTGATATCCTTGATCATATCTTCATCGTACAGGGCCTTCATACGGAGTTCCTTGTAGCCCATGCCGATCTTGCCGTTCTTGATGCGGCTGGAGACGATCGGCTGACCGCCGCCGTTGATGCATCCGCCCGGGCAGCCCATGACTTCGATGAAGGTATACTTGGAAGTTCCGGCCTTGACTTCTTCCAGCAGCGGCTTGGCAGCTGTCATGCTGGAGGTGATGGCAATCCAGATCTTTGTGCCGTTGAGATCGACTTCGGCTTCCTTGACACCGGCCATACCGCGGCAGGCTGTGAAGTCAACCGGATCGAGCTTGACACCGTCGAGCTTCTGCTTGACTGTTCTCAGAGCTGCTTCCATAACACCGCCGGAAGCGCCGAAGATAACAGCTGCACCGGTGTAATCACCGAGCAGATCCGGGTCAAAGTCTTCATCCGGCAGATCATTGAAGTCGATACCGAACATCTTGATCAGTCTTGCGCACTCACGGGTTGTCAGAACCGCGTCAACATCGACGTATTCCGCTGTCTTGCATTCCGGCCGCTGAATTTCGGACTTCTTGGCAATGCACGGCATGATGGAAACGACATAGATGTTCTTCGGATCGACGCCCTTTCTCTGTGCCCAGTAGCTCTTGATCATGGCACCCATCATCATATGCGGGCTCTTGGAGGTGGACAGGTGCGGCAGGAGTTCCGGATACTCGTATTCAATGTAGCGGATCCAGCCCGGCGAGCAGGATGTGAACATCGGCAGGCAGCCGCCGTTTGTAACTCTGTCAAGCAGTTCGTTGCCTTCTTCCATAATGGTCAGGTCAGCGCCCCAGTTGACGTCATAGACACGGTCGAAACCGCATCTGCGCAGGGCAGCAGCCATCTTGCCGGTGACTCTTGTGCCGATTGGCAGGCCGAATTCTTCACCAAGGGCAGCTCTGACAGCCGGTGCTGTCTGAACGATGACAACCTTTTCCGGATCGTTGAGAGCTTCAACAACCTTCATGGTGTCTTCCTTTTCTGTCAGCGCACCAACCGGGCAGTTAATGACGCACTGGCCGCACTGCATGCAGTTGACATCGGCGAAGCTCAGGTTGTAAACCGGCGCAACGATGGTCTTGAAACCACGGTGCTCGAGACCGAGAATACCAAGGCCCTGGACCTTCTTGCAGGTTTCAACACAGCGCTCGCAGAGCACGCACTTGGACGTGTCACGGACGATACCGTAGCTGAAGTCCTCGTATGTGGCAGCTGTCTTTTCGCCTTCGAAACGGTTTTCACGAATGCCCAGTTCTTCGGTCAGACGCTGCAGTTCGCAGTTCTGGTTCCGCTTGCAGGACAGGCACTCACGGTTGTGATTGGAGAGGATCAGTTCGACAGATGTCCGTCTGCCTCTGATTGCCCTCTCGGAATTGGTAAATACTTCCATGCCTTCAGACACCGGTGTGGTGCAGGCAGACAGCAGGGTTCTGGCCCGCTTGACTTCTACCAGGCACACACGGCAGGCACCGGACTTGTTGATGTCCTTCAGATAGCAGAGGGTCGGAATATGAATCCCGGCAGCCTGTGCAGCCTGCAGAACCGTCATACCGGCTTCAGCCTGAACGTCACGGTTATTAATCTTTAAATTGACGATAGCCATGAATTCTCCCTCCTACTACTTTCTCACGACTGCGCCGAACCGGCAGGCAGCCATGCAGCTTCCGCACTTGATGCACTTTTCAGTGTCGATGACATACGGCTCCTTGCCGGGAACGCCGGTGATGGCGCCGACCGGGCAGGCCCGCGAGCACATGGAGCACTTCTTGCACAGATCCGGATCGATCGAGTATGTCAGCAGGTCCTTGCAGACGCCGGCCGGGCACTTCTTGTCGACGATGTGGGCAACATATTCATCACGGAAGTGAGAGAGTGTGGACAGAACCGGGTTCGGAGCAGTCTGGCCAAGGCCGCACAGAGCGGTATCCTTGATTTCGTTGCAGAGTTCTTCCATCTCATCGAGCATTTCCAGAGTGCCTTCACCCTTTGTAATCTTGGTCAGCATTTCGAGCAGTCTCTTGGTACCGATCCGGCACGGGCTGCACTTGCCGCAGGATTCATCAGTAATGAATTCCATGTAGAAGCGGGCAACGTCAACCATGCAGTTGTCCTCGTCCAGGACGATCATACCGCCGGAGCCCATCATGGAGCCGGCCGCAACCAGGTTATCGTAGTCGATCGGTGTATCGAGTTCTCTCTCAGTCAGACAGCCGCCGGACGGACCGCCGGTCTGTACAGCCTTGAATGCCTTGTTGTTCGGGCAGCCGCCGCCGATTTCATAAATGATTTCGCGCAGGGTTGTACCCATCGGAATTTCAACCAGACCTGTATTCTTGATCTTGCCGCCCAGAGCGAAAACCTTTGTACCCTTGGACTTTTCTGTACCGATCGCGGAATACCAGTCAGCGCCCTTCATGATGATCTGGGCAACATTGGCCAGTGTTTCAACGTTGTTGATGCTGGTCGGCTTGCCCCAGACACCGGAAACTGCCGGGAACGGCGGCTTCGGGGTCGGCATGCCGCGCTTGCCTTCGATGGAAGCGATCAGGGCTGTTTCTTCACCGCACACGAAAGCGCCGGCGCCCAGACGGACTTCCAGATCAAAGTCGAAACCGGAATCGAAGATATTCTTGCCGATCAGGCCGAGTTCCTTTGCCTGGTTGATCGCGATGTTCAGACGGTGAACAGCAATCGGATACTCAGCACGGCAGTAAATGTAACCCTGGTGCGCGCCGACAGCATAAGCCATGATGGCCATGCCTTCAACGATTGCATGCGGGTCACCTTCCAGAATGGAACGGTCCATGAATGCACCCGGGTCGCCTTCATCGGCGTTGCAGATGACATACTTTTCATTGCCCGGCTGATCCTTTTCGAACTGCCACTTGACACCGGTCGGGAAACCGGCACCGCCGCGGCCGCGCAGACCGGAAGCCTTGACGACATCAATGACTTCCTGCGGTTCCATGGAGGTCAGGACCTTACCCAGCGCAGCATAGCCATCCATGGCGATATATTCGCTGATGTCTTCCGGGTTGATCTTGCCGCAGTTGCGCAGCGCGATTCTTTCCTGCTTCTCATAGAACTTGATCTTGTCAATGTCGAGAATCTTCTCGCCGGTCTTCATGTCTTCTTCACTCAGTTCGAGTTCGGTAACGACACGGCCCTTCAGCAGATGTTCGGCAACGATGTGCTCAACATCTTCCGGCTTGACGTAGTTGTAGAATACCTTGTCCGGATAAATGGCAACGATCGGACCTCTCTGGCAGAGACCGAAGCAGCCTGTCTTGATAACCCGGACTTCCTCATCCAGGCCGTATTCCTTCAGGTACTTATTGAAATTGTCGAAAATCTCACCGGATCTGCTGGATGTGCAGCCGGTACCGGCACAGCATAATACATTTGTACGAATCATGAACTCAGCCCTCCAGTGCCTTGACTGCGTCTACTGTGTACTCTTCAACAATGTGACCCTTGCCGATGTGCTCTTCCAGGATCTTTGTTGCCTTGTCAGCGTCCACATGCACATAGGTTGTGTGGGAACCGTCCTTGCCGTAAACTTCGACAATCGGTTCATAGACACACATACCGATGCACCCGGTCTGGGTAACAACGCAGTTGTAGTCCTTTTCAGCGGTTTCTTCAACCAGCTTGTTCAGGACCGGTCTGGCGCCGGCAGCGATTCCGCAGGTTGCCATGCCGACAACGACACGGTAATCCTTGCCGCCTTCGCGCATCTCAACCTTTTTGAGTGCTGCCTCACGCATCTTCTTCAAATCTTCCAAACTCTTCATCTCATGCCCTCCTTTGCCCGCATGATGCCTTCATTGATATATTCTTTGATCCAGAGAAGAATCTCAGGCTCAAGAAGACTTACACCTTCCAGCATTTCCCTGATCTCACTGGATTTAAAGACAAACTGATCTGTATCTGTCTCGTAGATCATCTCGAAGTCGATGGTTTCGTCTGCCTGAATGGCATACATCATCATCTGTCCGAGATCTCCGGTCGGCGGGGCATCGATATGATCCCTGACAATGCTGGCCTTGACCTCCGTCCCTTCACCGGGCCGGCTGGTAATGCCAAAGGTGCCTCCGCACTGCTCTGTCAGGCCTTTCATAAAGGCCACGCCCATACCAATTTTACGTGTTTTTCTTGTTGTTGTGAATGGATCGGCGACGGTTTTTACCATTTCTTCGCTCATCCCGGAACCGTTATCCGTGACGGTGATTTCAATGATGTTGTCCTTCACGCTTTCCCGGATTTTCAGCAGGATACGCCCTGCCTTTGCCCCGATGCTGTTCATCAGGATTTCCAGGATATGCATGGCCAGATCTTCCATCATACAATATCACCCCACATCTTCCGGATTTCGCCATGGGTAATGACATTTTCCGGTTCGGAAATGTCAATCAGCCGGTGCGCATCGGAATCCACAAACCACATCACCTGGTCATCCTTGATCCAGGGATGCATCTTCAGAACCCGCTGGCGCTGTTCCTGCGTCTTGACTTCCAGGCCGTCATAGGCCAGATCCATCGGGATAAACCCGAGCTGGTTGGTTACCGAGTTCGACCGGTCCAGCACATGAGCCAGAACGGCTTTCCCGCCATGTTCATGAATCGCCTCGACACAGGCGTTCAGGTCAGCGCTCAGTGATACCAGCAGCAGCCTTTCTTCCGTACCGGTGACCTGGTCATTTTCATCCATGAGCAGCTCATTTCCGAAATAGTCCGGCCGGTTCGGAATGACCGGCATGTGCGCGTCGATCCACGGCTGCATGCTCTCGGCTTTTTCCAGTTCCCCGAACAGTCCCAGCACATGCACTTCCTCACTGCTTTCCAGCTCCATCCCATACAGCATTTTCAGGCCGATGTTCTGCGCCGCGATACTGACGGAACGCAGCTGGCGGGTGGAATTATGATCGGTTACCGCGATGATATCGAGGCCCTTGATCATAGCCATATTGCAGATGTTGTTCGGGTTCATCTCATCCTCGGCGCACGGGGAGAGACAGCTGTGCATGTGGAAATCGTAGAACATCAGATCCCCAGTTCAACGAGTTTCTTCGCGGTTTCATAGACCGGCAGGCCGCTCTCGATCACCGGAATGTCTTCCTCATCGGCTCTGGCGATGATATCCTCCGCCAGCACGGCATGATCGGCAATGATAATGCAGGAGAATTCTCTCAGACTGGCAACCCCGATGACATTCATGTGCACCTGTACGGTAATCCATGCCTGTTCCGGTTCGCCGTTGCCCATGACCCAGCTGAGCAGATCACCGCAGAACGCGCCGCTTACGGTACGGTCCAGCGCTGCTTTCTGTGTGGCGCATGACCACCCGGTCTTTTCAATCAGTTCCTGTACTTTCATACGTCTTTCTCCTTCATGCTGTGCAGTATGTGGCAGTCCTCCAGCTGCTTGGTGCCGTTGACGATTGCCTCGGCCATGATCCGGCATGTCTGCATGCCGCAGGCGCTGCAGTCGTAACCCGGCAGCAGTTCCAGCTGTTCATTGACTCTCTGGAAGAAAGCCAGTTTTTCCATCAGTGTCCGCGGATCTTCATCCCCGGATATGATCCTGCCGCTGTAGAGTTCCTCGATGTTGATTTCGCTCGGCTGTTTCCGCCGTTCGGAAGTCAGCGCATCGATGTTGTTTTTGGTCAGATAACT
>JAFOIT010000111.1 GCA_017420585.1 Solobacterium sp. | reverse complement strand
GCCATGTACTTCGTGTGGTATTCCTTGCCCCAGCTGTACTGCGGCAGATCCCATTCCATCTTCTCCAGGCTGTCGATGATTTCCGGCAGCACCTGGTACGGGATGCTCAGCATGAGCAGGCCTTCCGGGAAGATCTTCCTGGCCTTCATGCCATGATGCAGCCCGGTGACCATCATGTTCAGCTCACCGGTCAGATACGGCCGGGTATACAGGCAGGCGCAGCCGGCCACGGTTGTTCCGTAGGCATTCCAGCCCCGGCCGGTCCGGTAGCCGTTGGCCCGCAGGACGATCTCTGCCTGGGACGGATGGCACATCAGGATGACCAGGTCCGGATCGAAGGTCATGTGATCCGTCGTATCAAACATGATATACGGGCAGGTGCCCTTCGCGAGCTTCTTCATGTTGTAGTAGATGTTCGCGTTGGCCCTGGCATCCTCATAGACATTGATCCGCGGGCCGATCAGGCCGCCGACCATGCCCGGGTCATCCTCTGTCTCACCCAGCACATACGGGCCGACACCGCAGCCATGGCATTCCTTCGTGGCGTAGAAACCGCCCTCTGTCTGGGCGACGTGCAGCATCTCGCACACTGCCACCTTCTTGTCCAGCAGCGGCAGGTCCTTCGGACGGAACATGCTGAACTTCACGCCGACCGGCTTGAAATCCAGACCGAGGCGATCGAAAATGTCGTATTTGCTCATTATAAATACCTCTCTTTTTTATGTAATTATTATACTGAAATCGCTTACTTATTTGTACATAAACAGAAAAACCGCCGCAGCGGTTTTTCTTCAGTTCAGCTGTTTCCGCCGGATGGCGGCCAGGTCCAGGAAGGTATTGATGTCATGCCGCAGCACCAGGATCGGGATATCCTGCTCCGGATTGAAGCACAGGCCGTTGAAGCGGTCATCCGCGAACAGTTTCTGCATGACTTTGAACATGGAGACATCCTCTGTCATCACCCCTTCCGGAATCATGTCATCGTCCGTATAGAGGGTCAGATACTCGTTCTGATGGTCGTCCCGGGAAACCCGCCAGCTGCCGTCCTGCTCCAGGGCCACTGCCACCGGCTCCTCCGCTTCATTCATGTCCATCACAACGACAAAGAAGACCGAGTAGTTCTTTCTGGTTGTATCTTTGTACAGGTTCCTGACGGTTTCCGATAATCTGCTCATACTCTTTTCTTTCTCCTATATTTTGCCTTATTTTCAGGCATTTCTAAAGTATTTATTCGCAGAAAAACAAATTAAAACCGCCCGGAAAGGAAAAACCCTTTTCCCGGACGGCCCGTTTTTTCAGTCCAGATCCACGCCGCGCCGTTCGGCTTCCGCAATGATTCTTCTGACATGGGAATAGATATACCGGATCCGCTCCGGCGCATAGGCCGGCAGCCCGCACCAGTTTCCTTCTGCGTCAAACATGCCGTAGTGGGTCATCAGCCATTCCTTCTGGCGGCTGAAGATCCAGTCATACCAGGCCAGCGGCACATCTTCCTTTACGATACCCAGGGCGTTCAGCGCGTCCGCTTCGGCAATCCCGGTCACCGGGTCAAAGGAAGCCTCATGCCAGGCCCCGTTACGGTATATGTAGCACGTCCCGTCCTGTATCATTCCGATCTCATTGTCCAGTACATAGTATCCGTCCATGAATTTGTCCTCTTTCACAAATATTATTCTATGTTATTTGTCATCAGTTATGCTATCCTTTTATTATTGTTTGAAGGAGAAAGAATTATGCCAAAAGAATTTCATTACGATGTGGTGCAGCATTTTGAAACCATTACAACCAATGAAGCCAGCACAGGCACGAAATACACAAAGGAATTGAACCTGGTTTCCTATAACGACGCTGATCCTGTTTATGACATCCGCAACTGGACGCACATGGCCAACGGTGAGGACCGCATGGGCAAGGGCATTACCCTGTCCTTTGACGAAATCCGCCGGCTGCGTGACATCCTGAACGAGATGGACGAACTCAGGGATGAGTAAGGCCGAACCGGGGCATACCTACCGCCATTACAAAGGCAGTCTCTACCGCGTTCTGATGATTGCCGTGCATACCGAGACCATGGAACCGCTGGTCATCTATACGGATGACGCGCATGTCTGGGCCCGGCCGCAGAAGATGTTCGAGGAACAGATCGAACTGAATGGTGTCCGGACTGACCGGTTTACCCGCATGGATTAAAAAAAATGACCTGACGGTCATTTTTTTCTGCTCAGGCAGCCCGGGCAGCTCGCAGTTCAGCGAGGAGCTGCTGCACTTCCGGCATGTCCTTGTCCTTGATATAGGCTTCAATCGAATCTGCCAGCACCAGATCCTTCGCGCCGCCGTCCATGTTCAGGGCCAGCTCCAGCAGGCTCTTCAGCATTTCCGGTCCTTCCGGCAGCAGGGAGATGCCCGGCACGGCGCCTTCATCCAGCAGGGCCAGGAACAGGAAACGGATGTCTTCGTATTCTTCCTTTGTGCAGGCCGGCCGCTGCAGGTACTGCAGGGGATCGCACTTCATGGCAATTTCCAAAGCGGAATACGCCGGCATGATCGTATTGCGGCACCCTTCCCGCAGCATCCACACGCGGGCTTCCTCAGTTAACGGCGCCAGGTAGCGGACAGTATGCACCCGGCCCCAGCCATTGACCTTGCGGGCGGCCGCGAGCAGCTCGTTGTTGGCGTCGGGCCACTGGCGCATCGAGAAGGCGCAGAACATCGTGAATTCATCGCACAGGGCCAGGGTCCGGATGACATCATAGGCCGTGCCGTCATCAACGTTGATCATCTCGAACAGGGTCAGGCCGAACTTGATGCACTCGGCATTGTCGGAGCTGCGCATCAGCGCCGTGGCAAAGGCATACACCCGCTCGGCACTGAAATCCTCATGATTCTGGAAGAGGTAGTCATGCAGCGGATCGACCATGAACAGCATGCGGTTGTTGTCATCACTGAAGAATTCCTTCAGCCGCAGATAGGCTTCACCGGCCTTGTCTTCATTGACCAGCTTCAGAACCTCCTTCAGCCCCTCGATATTCTCTTCCCGCGGGCCCATGTGATACAGGGCAATCCCATCCCTGGCCCCGTCGGAAAAACTGACTGTATCATCCTTTTTCTCACCTTCAGGCAGGCTGAACCATTCCGGCAGCCGGCCGTTTTCACCGACTGCATCGCGGATCAGTTCATACAGGGAATTTCTTTCACTCATGCGCTTTCTTCTCTCTTCTCTTTTTTGTCATGCGGGCAATGTGCTTCGCCGCCTGCCACACGGCTTTGAGCCCCAGGGCAGCGCCAAGCAGGCAGAAGAATGTCAGGCCGATCCCGATGATATCCCAGCGCCAGTCCCGCAGCCGGCCCTGCACAATCATCAGCATCGTCGCGGTAAAGGCCAGGCAGACGATGATCGTCACGATATCCGTGCTGACATCCCAGGCATAGCCGATCCGCTTTCGTTTGTAGAGCCCGAAGAAGACGGTCTCCATCTCGTCGTCATCTTCTTCCGGGACAGCCGGGACTGTTCTTTCCGGTTCTTTTTCCTTCAGTTTCTTTTCTCTGGATTTCTTTCCCATAGTAATGCCCCGCTTAATAATCGAATTTCAGAATATCAATATCCAGTTTTTCGTCATGCACCAGGTGCACGTCAATGCTCTGATCATGCGGCAGATTCAGCTTCCCGCCGTCCGGGAAATCAATGTCCTGGTCCATGACCAGGGCAGTCAGTTCCGTCATGAACCCGAGCAGGTCCTGCGGCTGCCTGGTGCTGTCAACCACTTCCATCTCATGCTTTCCGAACGCCGTCAGCCCGTATGTATCGACGCTGGCGGTCCGGCCGCGGTCATTGCTGAATAGTTCAAAGTATACCAGGTTCATCACCGGGAACCGGTTCTCGCGGAAGGCGAATTCCGCAGCCCGGATATAGACATCCGGATTCATGACCGTGCCGATCGTATAAATGCCGGTGGCGTTGATCTGCCGCAGGCAGCTGACGGCCAGCTTCACCATCAGTTTTCCCATGTCCCGCGGATCCGCCTGCCGGCCCAGCAGCGCAATCAGGATATGGGCCTGGTGCTCCTTGGCCACGGTCACTGCTTCGGGCCACATGTAGTTGTATACCGCCCGTTCCTCGGCTTCCCCGCGCGGCACCCTGGCCGGCATGTAGGAAATCGTGCACAGGATGCCGTCCTGGTCAAAGACCAGGCTTTCGGGATCCCTGGACATGGCTTCGGACACATCAATGCCCCAGTCCTGCCGCAGGTCGCAGGCCACTTTCTTCGGATTGAATGAGCGGTTCTTCAGCAGCACCGAACTGACAAAGGGCCACTTCTTTTCTTCTTTCTTATCGTTTTCCATAGTGCCTCACCCGCATATTGTACCATGCCGGAAGAAAAACGCCCCGATCTTTCACGGAGCGTTTTGCGATAACAGGTTTTTATGCTTATTTGACAGAGGTATTCGGGACACCTGCCGGCAGGCCTGCCTTCAGGTCTTCCAGGGCCTTGGTGATGTCATCCAGTTCCTTCAGGGCCTTATCCAGTTCGTCGCCTTCCAGCGCACCCTTGGCAATCAGGTCTTCCAGGGCCTTCAGTCTGTCACCCAGCGTATTGAACTTCGCCTTAGCGGCTTCATCAGCCTTGTCGAAGTCTGCCTTCATGCCGTCAAACAGCGAACGGGTTGTGTTCGTCCGGTTCTTGAACAGGTCGAAGCTCGGCATGGTCAGACCCTTGAGGGCTTCCAGATCCTTGGAGATATCATCGATTTCCTGCAGGGCTTTGGTCAGTTCATCACCTTCCAGGTTACCCTTGGCAACCAGGTCTTCCAGGGCCTTCAGCCGGTCACCCAGGGCGTTGTACTTCGCCTTGGTGTCCGCGTCGGCATTTTCCATATCGGCCGCCATGCCGTCGAACAGCGAACGGGCGGTGCCGGTCCGGTTCTTGAACAGGTCGAAGCTCGGCAGGGTCATGCCCTTGAGGGCCTCGAGATCCTTGGAGATATCATCGAGTTCCTTCAGTGCCTTGGTCAGTTCATCGCCTTCCAGATTACCCTTGGCAATCAGGTCTTCCAGGGCCTTCAGGCGTGCCCCCAGGTCATCGTAAGCCTTCTTCGTGGCTTCATCCGCCTTGTCGAAGTCAGCGGCCATGCCGTCGAACAGAGACCGCAGGTCACCGGTATTCTTCTTGAACAGGTCGAAGTCCGGAACATCGCCTTCCGGCTTCACCGGCTCGGAGAACTTCGGGAACAGGTTCTTGGAGCCCAGGCTGAAGTGGATGTTGTTGATCTTGTTGTTCAGATCCGGATCAGTGAACCAGCCTTCGAAGCTGCGGCCCGGAATCGTGGCTTCCGGCAGTTCCACGTTCTGGTAGAACTTGTAGCTTGTCGGCGCATCGGTGATCGTCGCCTCTTCCGGCAGGTTGTAGTTGAGCTTGTACGGGATTGCCCAGAACGGCAGCGACGCAATTGCCAGCGCCCCGCAGATCCACGGCAGCTTGCTCTTCTTCGGTTCTTCAGGAGCCGTTACAGCAGCCTTGGCCGGTTCCGGCTTGACTGCTTCCTTGACCGCCGGCGCCGCCGCAGCCAGCGGCAGGATACCCGGCAGGGCCCCGTCCTTGGCCTGTTTCAGGAAGTCGCCCAGCTTGAAGCGCAGCGGTTCGGCATCGGTGAAGGCCTTCTTGCCATAGAAGTGATCCTTGAACCAGTCAAGCAGTCCCTTCTTCGCATCCTTGTCGTCCGCCCCGTCAAAGGCCTTCTGCAGCAGCCCGGCACCCTTGTCCGGATCGCTCAGGACAGTATCGAGGTCATCCAGGGCAAAACTGCCGGACTTGGTGTTGTGCAGTGCCTTGACCGCGTTGCCCAGCGCCAGCTTGCTGGCTTCCGCCTTCTCCGGCGCATCCTTGAACCCGTCAAACAGCTTCCAGAGACCGTCGGTGATTTCATCCGGGGTGCCCTTGGCCAGCAGTTTCTTTCCATCCCAGGCAAACAGGTTCTTCAGCTTGTCCCAGAGCCCGCTGCCCAGCAGCCCGGCCAGGCCGATCCCCGCCAGCGGCAGGACGCTTCCGGCCGCCTTTTCAGCTTCAGCCGGTGCCTCTGCTTCATCGATGGTACGCTTCAGCAGGCCTGCGATCCTGTTCCGCAGCGGCTCGGTATCCGCATACGTCGGGGTGGCGTCCTTCAGACCGCGCAGCCCGGTATAGTAATCCCGGTCAAACCACTTGATGAGATCGGTTGCCTCATCGCCTTCCGGCAGGGCGCGCAGGATATCTTCGCCTTCTTTGTCCTTGTTGAACAGCAGTTTCCAGAGATCGCCGAATTCGAATTTGCCGTAACCGCCCAGCAGCGCCGCCTTGACGGCATTGCCCAGAGCCAGCCTGTTCACGTCAGCCTTGTCGCCGGCTTCCGGGAAACCTTCAAACAGTTCATAGAGACCGTCCGTGATGTCATCGGCCCGGCCTTCCGCGACCAGCTTGTCGCCATCCATGCGGAACAGCTTCTTCAGTCTGTCCCAGAGCCCGGCTGTACCGGCTGCCAGTCCGGCCACCCCGGCGCCCACGGCCCCGAAGTCAACCGCCTTTTCGTCAGCCCCGGCCTTCAGGTCATCCAGCAGGGCTTTCAGCCGCTGCCGCAGCGGCGCGCTCTTCGCATAGGTGTCATCAGCACCCGCAGCCCCGTCCAGGCCCGGATAGTAGTCCGTCAGGAACCAGCGGCAGATTTCCTCGTTCTCCGCCTTCTCCTCCGGCTTTGATCCGGCCAGGAACCGCTTCAGGATTTCTTCACCCTGGTGTTCCGGGTTGTTCAGCAGCACATCGAGTTCATCCAGTTCAATGCCTTCTTCTTCGCCGGTCCGGCTCAGCACCGTGACGGCCTTTTCCAGAACTGCGCTGCTTGGTCCGGCCAGTTCCGGTTCGTCCCTGAAGCCGCCGAACAGCTTCATCAGCCCGTTTTTTATGTCTGCCTCACGGCCGGCCAGGAATGCCTTGCCGTCCTTGAATGAGAACATCCTGCCGAAGATGTCCTTCAGGCCGCCGCCCAGGCCCATAAGCCCGGCGCCGACCAGTCCCGCAGCTGCCTTGGCAAGTGTGCCGGCCTTGTCCGTCATGCCGTCAAACCCTTCCTTCAGGTCATCCAGCAGGTCAACTTCCTCGCCCTGGGTCCGCTTCAAATTATCCAGGATCCCGGCGCGCAGATTCTCTTCCGCCTTGACCATGACGAATTCGGGACTGTAGTACCAGTCCGTAACCGGAATGGCAGGTCCGCCCTCCACGGCCCGGAAAACACCCCGGAACAGCTTTCCGGAAGCGTTTTCAGGATCTGCCTTTTCCTCGATGAAAATGAGTTTCAGCAATTCTTCAATTGTCATATTATGCCTCCCCTGAATCTCTGTTTTTATTATAACTTGACTATTTCATCGCGCACATAAAAATGAGCGGCCGCAGCCGCTCAATGCAGGAAATTTTATCTGTCGTTTTCCGGGCCGTACTGGTCTTCCCGCCAGAAGTCATCGGCGAAGAACGCCGCCATCCCGCGGGCCCACTCGATGGCTTTTTCAGCCTGGCGGATCGTGTAGTCGCTGAGATAGTTCTTCGCGGCTTCCTCGTCCTTTTCCTTCAGCTTCCTGTAGGTGTCCTCAACGGCTTCGCTTTCCTCAGCCCACTGTGCTTCGATCAGTTTGATGGAAGCTTCCAGGGCCCGGTGTGTCATCGGCCAGTTGTACTCATACGGCAGCTGCACGGTCTTGATCGCGAACCATGCCTTGTCCGGCGTGAACTCCTGTTCTTCCAGGTCCCACTTGAAGTGCGAGGCCTGGGCCTGGCGGACGGTATTCCACTCATAGCCGGCCGGCATCTTCTTCAGGGCCAGGGCATACCACGGCACATACGGGTTTGTGCAGGGTTTCGGACCGGTCCGCAGCACCTTGAACAGGTTCAGGTCATCATTGAAGACGAAGACGGAACTTTCGACGGTGACGTTGTTGCAGATGGACGGTGTATCGAAGTGACGATGCGGGGTGATCGTGCCGCCTTTTGTCATGTCATACTTCGTATCCTGGCCATGGCTGCGCAGGATTGCCTTGACATCCTCCGGGCTGAACTTCCGGTCAGCTTTCCGGGAGAAGATGCGGATCTCTTCCGGCGCGAACTCAATGCCGGTCAGCCGCTTCCAGGCGTCGGTTGCCCGGGTCAGGTTGACATACATCAGTTCCGGTTCCGGGGCCTGATAGGCCTTGGCAAAGTCAAAGTCAGAATAATCCCCTTCCTTTGCCGGGGTATACCAGCCCTGCTCGATGGCGAAGGTAATCAGGTCAGGTGAGGCGTAATAATTGTCCGGGTCATCGAACTTCACTTCATGAATCGTATAGTGATTCGGCATGTAGTAGACATGATCATCCGGGACCCGCTTGGCCGCGCAGCGGAAGCCCCTGGCCACCTGGACCACCCAGGCTTCTTCCTTGTCCGCGATCTGATAGGACCGGGAAGATGTATAGCCGTACTTTTCAACCAGCTCCGCCGCGATTTTCACGCCTTCCCTGGCGTTGTGGGCCCGCTCGGCAATCAGCCGCCGCAGGGCATAGCCGACATTGTAGTCTTTCCAGTTGTCATGCTCGGCCCCGGTCGCGTCCCGGCTCTCCCGGCAGGCATTGGTCGCGATGGCCACGCCGCATTCATTGATGAACGTATCGGCGAAGGAAATGCCGCCCGGGCATTTGACATCCGTCCAGAGATACCCCAGGGTCTCCTCCACCTGCGGAATGACGGCCAGGCCGTCTTCGAAGGTAACCATCTCGCCGGGTTCATGGTGCATATGCGGAACGATATGGGCCTGGGCAATGGAATGGTCATCGTCTTCATTGTGACCCATGATGACCTTGCCGGTCGTCGAAGCGTTCTTGCCGATAATGATGGTGCTGCAGGATCCGCGCTGCAGATCCCTGTAATTATAGTAAACTGACATACACGTGCCTCCATTACTGATTTCATTATAGCACCTGTTCTGTAAGCGCTTACGAAAAGTGCGCGGCAGGAAAAAAACACTCTGCATGGAGCAGAGTGCTGCGGTCATTACGCTTCCTGACGGGCTCGGGTAAGTTCAACGGCTTCCTTGCCGGTCATGTGCTCAATGGTGATCTCAAAGCAGGCCAGGCCTTTGAATTCCCGCTCGATTTCCTTCTTTACCCCTTCGGCATTGTCCCAGTACTTCATGCCGAAGATGTAGGCGGAAGAACGGATCTCTGCGGGATCCTCGATGATGCGGACCCGGCCGAAGACCATGACGCTGCGGAAATATGTCGTCAGTTCCTCGGCAATGACATCATCCTTGTCGATGACCGTGAACGCCGCCTTGTCATCCCGGACCATGCAGTCGTACTTGTAACCGGACCTGGCCCCGTGGAAATAGATTTTGCCGTCGCTGTACACATAGTTGACCGGGACGGCGTAAGGATACCCGTCATCGCCGTTCAGACCCAGGATCCCCTGCTTTCCCCGCTTCAGGATTTCAATTGTTTCCGCGTCAGACAGCTGCTGTCTGCTTCTTCTCATTGGTCTGAACATTGTGTATCCTCTCCTTTCAGCACCATGTCATAGAATTCGTTTTCTTCCAGGGGCATGATGCCGTAGCGGCCCCCGTCATAATAGAATACCTTATCCGCCGGCAGGACCGCGCGCAGCCGGGCAAACGGCAGATAGCCGTAGGTCTGTTTCTGCAGCTGGTCAACCAGCCGCACCTGCCAGTTTTCGATGTAGGTGGACGGCACCCCGGTTTTCAGGTCATAGAAGCGCAGCGGGATCATCGGTTTCTGCGGGAACAGGGTTGTTTCCCCGGCCCGCAGGTCATAGACCCCGGTATGCACACCGGTTTCGTTGTTGCGCAGGATCTCCGGCTCAGCCACCCGGGCCTCTACGCTCTGCAGGCGGTGCATCCAGTCCCGGAACACGTCGGGATCGGTCCCGGCCCAGAACTGTTCAGCCTCCTGCACCCCGGCAGTCAGCGAGTGCACCGCGCAGGACATGATCAGATTGCCGGTTTCCTCGTTGATCACATTGCGCATGAGATGATGCAGGACCCGCAGGTTGAAGACTTCATAGTCTTTCTGCAGACGGTCAAGGGAAGCCGCCCGGACTTCCGTGCCGCCGAGGAAGATGCGGCACATCCGCTGCCCGCACACCTGCCTGGTCATGGCAAAAACCGCAGCGATTTCCTCCCGGCTGGCCGGCAGGGCCAGATTGAGGAATACCGAACGCGGTTTATCCGGTTTGCGGCGCACCCGGATGCCCCGGCCCAGATGTTCCGGCAGATAGGCCACAAACCCATGGCGGCTGGTTTCATTGGGAATCAGCTGCTCATGATAAAGACGCCCGTGTCCCATGCCGGGCAGCAGGAACAGCTCATCCGGCAGAAAGCGGGCCAGCGGCCTGACCTGGCGCAGTTCAACGTCGACGGCGGGGTTTGGCATCAGGTTTATCCTTTTTCATCAGAAAGAAAGCACAGACAGCCATCGGGATGACGGAAATGACACCCCCGGTTCCCGGGCCGAGCAGGTAATGCTCCGGTGCATGGGCCAGGAAATACAGGCCGAACGAACCGGCTGACATCATCGCCCCGTGGGCAATGCCGGCCATCAGGATACTGCCGCTCTTCTCGTACAGCCAGGACAGCAGCGTGCCCCCGGCAATGCAGTAAACCGCCATCATGACAATCCCGGTTGCCGGTGCGCCCGGATAATTATGCCCGTACTGGAAACCGGCCATGATGATCAGCGGCATATACCATACCGCCCACGCAAGCCCGCTGTAGACCAGGCCCATGCGGCGGCCGTAAGCGCGCTGCAGCGCCGGGGTAAGCCAGCCGCGCCAGCCCACTTCCGCGCCCATCGCATAGAAGGCATTGGTTGCCGGCCCGAGGGTCAGCAGCATGAATGCCTGCCGGTTCAGAAGGTCATAGACATCCTCCGCCTCTTCCCCGGCCTGCAGCACAAGTTCCTTCAGGGCCCCGAGGTTCGGGTCAAAGCGGCCCGGGAAGACCAGAAAATACAGTGCCGTCCCGGCCAGGGCGAATGCGGCCGGCGCCAGCCAGGCAACCAGCAGGTACATCCACTTGTCACGCATTTTCATGCCCCAGCCGATGCCGGAGGTTTCCGTGCCGATACGGCCGTTGAACATCAGGAAAACCGCGATCATCGGCGCGGTCAGGCTCAGCAGGTACATGCCCCGGAAGATCTGGCTGTGCAGCAGGTACATCCCGCCGAACTGCAGGCCCCAGCCGATGAAAAACGTCAGGCCCAGAAACCAGTAGAGATTGATGCGATCCTGTTCATTCATGTTCTTCTTCTGCCTCGATCTCACGCA
Organism: Solobacterium sp.; assembly: GCA_017420585.1. Classification (GTDB taxonomy): domain Bacteria; phylum Bacillota_I; class Bacilli_A; order Erysipelotrichales; family Erysipelotrichaceae; genus Bulleidia. Next base: position 1,917 of record JAFOIT010000111.1, on the reverse strand, counting down.
GAAGCTTCATTTCCTCATCCGTAAACTGCCGGTTTGCCAGCAGGTCCGGGCGCTTCTGCCTTGTCAGCCGCAGTGACTCCTTCAGCCGCCACAGCCGGATTTTCTCATGATGGCCGCTCAGCAGAATCTCCGGAACCTTCTCGCCTTTGTAATCTGCCGGCTGGGTATACTGCGGATACTCCAGCAGGCCGTTCTCAAACGATTCCTCGCTGGTGCTTTCCGCCTTGATGCTGCCCTTGAGCAGCCGGATGACAGAGTCGGAGATGACCATGGAAGCCAGTTCCCCTCCGGTAAGTATATAGTCCCCGATGGAAACGAGTTCGTCAACGTGATTGTTGATGCGGGCGTCAATGCCCTCATAGTGCCCGCAAAGCAGGACCAGGTGGTCCAGCCCGGCAAAGCGGTGCGCGGTCTGCTGGGTATACGGGGTGCCGGCAGCCGACATCATGACCTTCCAGCTGCCTTCCGTGCAGACATCATCCAGGCAGTCCAGCACCGGCTGGCACTTCAGCACCATCCCGGCCCCGCCCCCGAACGGGGAATCGTCCACATGCCGGTAGGAGCCCGGGGCATAGTCCCGGATATCCACGATTTCAACTTCCGCCAGCCCGCGCTGGATCGAACGGGCCACGATGGATGTCTTCAGAAAGTCCCCGTACATTTCCGGGAACAGGGTCAGGATCGTGATCTTCATAGCAGCCCCTCGATGACGTGCACCACGATGACTTCCGCTTCGATGTCAACGTCCACGATGAAAGCCGGCACATACGGAACCAAGAAGGTCGTACCGTCTTCGCGTTCCACCCGCAGGTTGTCCTGGGCCCCGTTGGTCGGTTCCACATCGATGACCTCGCCCAGTACATTCCCCTCTTCGTCCTGTACTTCCAGGCCGATGAGGTCAGCCATATAGAACTGTCCCTCCGGCAGCGGCGGCCGGTCACTGTCCTCGATCTGCACCTCAAAGCCCTTGTAGGCTTCAATCTGATTGATGTCCTGCAGGCCGGCAAAGCTGACCAGCGGATAACCCTTGTGGCGGCGGTAGGTTGCCACATTCACCGGCAGGACTTCCTGCCCGTCGGACAGATACAGCTGCTGGCCCTGCACGTAACGCTGGTCATCATAATTGGACCAGCTCTCGATTTTGACCTCGCCTTTCAGGCCATGGGTATTGATGATTTTTCCGATTGCGATTCTTGTCATATGCTCACTCCTGAAAAAGGGATGCCGTGCATCCCTCAGATCTGTTCAAACTTGATCGTAACTTTCTTGTCGTCTGTATGCGACGCCACGGACATGACCTGCCGGAGCGCCGACGCCATGGTTCCCTTGCGGCCGATCAGACGGGCAATGTCGTCATTGGCTGCCGTTACCCGCAGAACCACCTCGCGGCTGTTCTCACCGGACAGGACTTCCACTGTCAGCTTATCGGGATCCTCAACCATCGGTCTGACCAGATTCAGCAGCACTTCATCCAGCTGTGCCATGATGAATTACTTCTTCTTTCCGGCTGCCTTTTCGTCGTGATACTGCTTCATAATGCCCTGGCCGGACAGAATGTTGCGTACAGTATCAGACGGCTGGGCACCATTTCTGAGCCAGTTCAGTGCCTTTTCCGCATCAACGAACACTTCTTCCGGATCAGCAGTCGGATTGATATATCCGACGGTGTCGATCACCCGGCCGTCTCTCGGGAAACGGGAATCAGCCGCAACGATACGGTATCTCGGCGCCTTCTTGGAGCCCATTCTTGTCAGTCTCAGTTTAACTGCCATTGTTATATCCTCCTGTTCAACAGGACATATTCTAGCAGATAATAAAAGCCTGTCAAGTATTTTTCCTTGACAGGCAAGTAACTATTCGAGATCGTCCCGCACGAGCGGCATGAATATCATCGTATATTCATCCGAACGCAGGATC
>JAFOIT010000110.1 GCA_017420585.1 Solobacterium sp. | reverse complement strand
ATAATCCTTATATCACCCTTGACAAACACTTTGAAGCCAGACAGATCCGTTCCTTTGCCAAGATGGCTCTGGACGGCCTGATCTTCCAGGGACTCAAGCCGATTTACTGGTCACCGTACAGTGAGACAGCTGTCGCCGACTCGGAAATCATGTACTTTGACAAAAAGGACGCAACGATCTATGTGGCATTCGATGTAGTGGACGGCAACGGCATCCTGGATACCGATGACCGGATTGTCATCTGGACCACCACCCCGTGGACCATCCCGGCAAACCAGGCGATCGCAGTCAATGCGGACCTGCCGTATGTTGAAGTGCTGACCGAGCACGGCAAGCTCGTCTTCGCCCGGGATCTTCTGCCGGTGCTGACGGAGAAGCTGCACCTGGAGAAGGCGGAGCGTCTGCGTTCGTTCAGCGGCCGTGAGCTTGAACGGGTCAAGGTTGCCCATCCGCTGTACGGCCGGGAAGGACTGATCATCCTGGCTGACTATGTCAGTGCCGAAGACGGCACCGGCTGTGTCCATATCGCCCCTGACCATGGTCTTGACGACTTCTATGTCAGCCAGCCGTACAACATCGGCCTGCTGCAGACCGTGGATGAGCGCGGCTGCATGACCGCTGTCGCCGGGCCGGAACTGGAAGGCCTGTTCGTCGAGGACTGCTCGAAGAAGGTCATCACGATGCTCAATGAGCGCGGGGCCCTGTTGGGAGTGGAAAATGTTGTGCACAGCTATCCGCATGATGAACGTCTGAAGAAGCCGGTTTACTTCCGGGCAACCAAGCAGTGGTTCTGCTCCATTGAAAAGATCAAGGAAGAACTGCTGGATCAGATCCAGAATCACGTGACCTGGTACAACGAATGGGGCCAGATCCGCATGTACAACATGATCAAGGAGCGCGGTGACTGGTGCATTTCCAGACAGCGCCTGTGGGGTGTGCCGATCCCGATCATCTACAACGAAGACGGCAGCCCGATCATGGAAAAGGAAGTCTTCGACCATATCGCTGCACTCTTTGATGAATACGGCTCCAATGTCTGGTTTGACAGCGAACCGAAGGACCTCCTGCCGGAAGGCTATACCAATGAGAAGTCCCCGCACGGCCTGTTCGTCAAGGAAAAGGACATCATGGATGTCTGGTTCGATTCCGGTTCGTCGCACAATGAACTGCGGGCCCGCGGCTATGACTATCCGTGCGACCTTTACTTTGAAGGCTCTGACCAGTACAGAGGCTGGTTCAACTCCTCGCTGATCGTCGGCACAGCCACCAACGGCGGGGCCCCGTACAAGGCTGTCCTGTCCCACGGCTATGTCTGCGACTCCAAGGGTGAGAAGATGTCCAAGTCCCTGGGCAACGGTGTTGACCCGATGGATATCATCAATGTCAACGGCGCGGACGTCTTCCGTCTGTGGGTCATGATTTCCGACTTCACCCAGGATGTCCGCCTGGGCGACGCCAATATCAGGCAGGTCTCCGAACAGTACCGCAAGGTCCGCAATACCTTCCGCTTCCTGCTCGGCAATATCAACCCGGAAGACTTCGATCCGCAGAAGGACATGGTTGCCTACGAGGATCTCGAGCCGGTTGACCGTGACATCATGAACATCCTCAATGAGACGGTCAGAACCGTCCGGGAAGCAGTTGACCGCTATGACTATGTCCTGGCCAACAAGATCCTGATGAATGTCATGACCAATGACCTGAGCTCCTACTACTGCGACTTCACGAAGGATATCCTGTACTGCAGCGCTGCCGATGACAAGCGCCGCCGGCAGGTGCAGACAGTTTACTGGCACGCCTGCGATGTGCTGGTCAGACTGTGGGCGCCGTTCCTGGCCTACACCGCCGAGGAAGTCTGGAAGCACTTCAGCAACACTGCCGAGGATTCCGTCCACTACATGAGCTTCCCGGAACCGGTTGTTTATGCCGACCAGGAAGAACTGGCTGAAACCTTCGCCGCTGCCAAGGCCGTCCGTGATGATGTCCTGAAAGCCCTGGAGGACGCAAGAAACGAGAAGCTGATCGCGTCAGCCCAGGAAGCCATGGTAACCATTGCCTGCCCGGCTGCCGAAAAGGAAATGCTGGAAAAGGCCCTGAACGGCGAAGTGGCCCAGTGGCTGATCGTTTCCAAGGTTGTCTTCAGGGAAGCAGCCGAAAGAAGCGTCACTGTTGACCGGGCGCCCGGCACCAAGTGCCCGCGGTGCTGGAACTACACCGAAGAAGCTGACGAAGACGGCCTCTGCCCGCGCTGCCGCATGGCTCTGGCGCTGTCCCGCCGCTGATAAATCAAGAACCGGAGCAATTGCTTCGGTTTTTTTCTTTCCCGGAATATAATGAATTTATCGCAGAAAGGGAGAATCTGAATATGAAAGAACTCGTCAAACAGCTCGCGGCTGAACAGAAAGAAACACTGCGGGAAACCAGACACTATCTGCATATGCATCCGGAACTGAGCTTTGAGGAGTATGAGACCTCTGCCTATATCAAGGCAAAGCTGGCGGAACTGGGCATTCCGCTGGCGGAAGGCATTACCGGCACTTCCGTTGTCGGCATTATCAAAGGGGAACAGGACGGTCCGGTGATTGCCTGCCGGGCAGACTTTGACGCGCTGCCGGTCAATGAGGAAAATGATCTTCCGTACAAGAGTGTTGTGCCGAATGTCATGCATGCCTGCGGTCATGATACCCATGCGGCGACCCTGCTTTCCTTTGCGGAAATTCTTGTAAAGCATCCTGAACTGGTCCGGGGCACAGTCAAGCTTGTGTTCCAGGCGGCCGAGGAAAAGCTGCCGGGCGGCGCGGTTCAGCTCGTCAAGGACGGGGTCATGGACGATGTCGACTTCGGCTTCGGCTTCCACAGCGCTGCCGGGGTTGAACTGGGCAAGGTGGAGATCGCCGAGATCGACTCGGCTGCGGTCGGAACTTATGAAGTCAAAATCCACGGCAAGGGCGGCCACGGCTCCAATTCCAGCAATACCATCAACCCGATGCCGATTGCCTGCCTCGTCGGCACGGCCCTCAACCAGCTCCGGCCGGAAAAGATCAGCCCGCTGCACGGCACAACCGTCACCGTGGCGTATGTCCACGGCGGCACCATTCCGAACATCATCCCGGCAGAAGCCGTACTGGGCGGCAACATCCGGGTGCTGCACAACGAAGACCTTGAGGTTATCATCAGCCAGATCGAAAAGATCGCCAGGGGCATCGTGGAAGCCTGGGGTGCCACCTGTGATGTCGATTTCATCAGGGGCTATCCGGCCAATGTCAATGACGCGAAGCTGATCGATCTGGCGAAGGAGACGGTCGCTGAACTGGGGTATGAAATCGTTGTCCCGCCGCAGAACCTCGGGGCGGAAGACTTCGCGTACTATGCCCTGGAGAAGCCGTGTGTCTATATCCATGTCGGCGGCGCCAACCCGGCAGATCCGCGGACTTACTCACCGCACCACAGCAAGGGCTTCATGCTGGATGAGGACATGCTGGATATCGCGCTGGAATGCGAACTGGCGTTCTATCTGAAGGCTACAGGGCAGGCCTGAGAAAAAGAAAAAAGCGGGATGCGATATCCCGCTTTTATTGTGCTTACAGTTCGATCTT
>JAFOIT010000015.1 GCA_017420585.1 Solobacterium sp. | reverse complement strand
ACAAATGCGACCAGAAGATTACGGACTACCTGATCCGGCTGCCGGTCAATCCCAACCTGACCCACCGGAACATCAACTCCGTCCGGCTGCAGCTGGATGTGGTCAAGAACTTCGAGCGCGTCGGCGACCTGATCATGAACCTGGCCGAATTCTATTCGGAAGTCCATGAAAAGGGCGAAGCCTTCACCGAGCAGGCCCACAAGGACCTGACCGACATGTATGACCGCTTCATGGAGATGTATGACCTGTCGGCGGAAATCTTCACCACCAAGGATATCGACCAGTACCGGCACCTGCAGGATCTGGAAGATGAAATCGATGCCCTGGAACTGAAATACCGCGACACGCACTTCAGCCGCATGGCCTTCAAGCAGTGCACTTCACCGGTGGCCGAGTCGGTCTACTGCGACGTCCTCGGTACCATGGAACGTATGGGCGACCACTGCTGCAACATTGCCAAGGCAGTCATTACCCGGAATACGAGCGATATCTCGGACGATGAACTGGTAGCCGGTTAATGGTAAGATGGTAATACAGCGGAGGTCTGAGCATGTATTACGGAAATATCAAGAAATATGACGTGGCCGACGGCGAAGGAGTCCGCGTGACGCTGTTCATCAGCGGCTGCCGGATCCACTGCCCGGGCTGTTTCCAGGCGGAGACATGGGATTTCCGGTACGGACAGGAATATACCGAAGAAACGCAGCAGGAAGTGCTGGATGCCATGGACAATGAATTCATATCCGGGCTGACCGTGCTGGGCGGGGAACCGTTTGAACCGGAAAACCAGCGGGTGGTCGTCAAGCTGATGAAGGCCGCGAAGGAGCGCTATCCGGACAAGAACATCTGGTGCTGGTCCGGTTACCTGTATGACCGGGACCTGCAGCCGGGCGGCCGCAAATACACCGAAGTGACAGACGAAATGCTGTCGTACATCGATATCCTGGTCGACGGGCCGTTCGTACAGGCGAAAAAGAACCTGGCCCTGAGCTTCCGCGGCTCGGCGAACCAGCGGGTCATTGATCTGAAGAAAACAAGGGAAACCGGCGAGGTTGTACTGCATATCCCGATGAACGGGTGACCGGCACACAGCCGGTTTTCTTCTGCTAAAATAGGGACATGACATTGCTGGACAAAGACATCCGCGAACCGCTGTTCCAGTATCTTGAGGAGCGGTACGGCATGGTGCGGATCCTGGAGGAAAAGGAAATCGGCCAGTCCCGGGCAGACGCGGTCATGGTGACGGCCGACAGCCTGTACGGGATTGAGATCAAGAGCGACGCGGATACGTATGCCCGGCTTTCCTCCCAGGTGAAGGATTATGACAGGTATTATGATTTCAACTATGTCGTGGCCGGCAGCACCCATGGCCTGCACGTGGCGGAACATGTGCCCTGGTACTGGGGCATCATCACGGTGGAATGGTACCGGGACCGGGTGGACTTCTACCTGGCCCGGGAGCCGGAGCGTAACCCGCACATGGACCTGCGGCACAAATTGAGCCTGCTGTGGCGGCCGGAGCTGGTGCAGATCCAGGAGAAGCATGATCTGCCGAAGTATAAAGAAAAATCAAAGCTCTTCGTGCAGCAGAAGATTCTGGAAAAGATCCCGGCGGAAGATCTGCAGGAAGACATCTCCGCCGCGCTGTTTGAGCGGGATTATACTGCCATCCGGGAGACCATCAACACCTACCGGAAGGAACAGGGCCGCCGGGCCCGCCGGAAACCGCCGAAGCGGCGAAGGATCTGACAGTATTTCACGTGACAACACCGGCCGGAGTGTCTCATCCGGCGGGGTTATATAAAAAGCGGACATCCTGATATAAATCCTGCTTTGGTATAATATAACGGCTGCTGAAAAAACCGGCAGGCGGAGGTAAGGACAGATGAATAAAAACCGGAACAGCTGGTTCAGGGAAAGTGTTTTTATTTACAGTGTTATCTATACGGCCGTGACGATCCTGAACAGTATCCTGTATCTGAGCCAGGGTGTACGGAATGACCCGAGCGGCAACTGGCATGAACTGACCCGGGCAGTCATTGTGCTGATCGGGGTTGAGGCATACGAAATGGCCATCCGGCTGCCGGTGAAAAACCTGCTGCTGCGCGCGCTCCTGGTGTATATACCCACTATGGCGCTGGTATTCGGCTTCGTGTGGCTGAATCAGTTCATCGAGCCGCTGGCGGCCAGTGCCTACAGGGATATTTTCATCAACTATACCGGCCTGTTTGCCATGGTCAGCGCAATTGCCGTTTTCCGGCAGAAGCGGAAAGCAGCGCACAGCCCGGACTGATGAAAAAGCCACGGTACAGCTGACAGAGCTGACCGGGGCGTCCCGGACTTCAGGACAAAAAAAGGCTGCTCAGCCCCGTTTGTGAAACCGGGCCGGGCAGCCTTTGCCTGTATTCAGAGGTTCTTTTTTTCGTAGATCCGGATGGACAGCAGCCAGGACAGGCCGAAGATCAGGATGATGGCCGCGGCTGCCCCGGCCAGCAGGACCGGCGCCTTGACCTGCAGCAGCTTTTCAATGATCTCACCGGCATAGTTGATGATGAACATGCCGCAGCCGACCATGACGATGATGACGACCATGCGCACCATCTGGCCCTTGGCTGTTCCGAATTTGACATTGATCGGCAGGGAGATGGCAGAAGCCAGCATGGACAGTGCGAGCATCATCCCGGAACTGACCAGGACGGTAGCCCTGTCCGCGTTGCGGAAGATCATGCTCAGGATCAGGAAGAGCACATTCAGGACGGCGGTCAGGATCAGGGTGAGCAGGTAGCGCTCATTGATGATATCCCGGCGCCGCAGCGGCATGATGTCGCAGTATGACAACCAGCGGCTCTGCTCGTCAACAGCCATCAGGGAAGAGATGAGGGTGACAAAGAAGAAGGAACCGTAGACCGCCCAGAAGGAGTTGTTCGGCCGGATGGTGCCGAGCACGATGAAGAACAGGGCCATCAGCAAATATGCCTTGAAGGACCGTGTCAGCATCAGTATATCTTTGTAGAATAATCCTTTCATTGCCGTTCTCCTTTCACCATGAACACGAAGAGTTCTTCAATGTCCACCGGCTGTGTATCCCAGTCAGGGATTCTGTCTTTCCGCACGATGACTTCCGTACCGTACGGGGTGGTGCGCCTGCCGATAACGGCCGCGGGATCAAGCTCTTTGAACTGTTCCGGGGTGACCTGCAGCTTGCCGTACAGTTCCCGGATGCGGTCTTTTTCCTCAACCAGCAGGACGCGGCCGTCGTGCAGGAAGCACACATAGTCACACGCTTTCTCCAGGTCGCTGACGATATGCGAGGACATCAGGATCGAATGGGTTTCGTCCTTCGTGAAGTCCATCAGGATATCGAGCAGCTCATCCCGGACGACCGGGTCAAGGCCGCTGGTGGCCTCATCCAGCAGGAGCAGGCGCGGGTGATGGGCCAGGGCGCAGGCAAAACCGGTCTTCATGCGGTTGCCGCGGGACATCTCGAAGAACTTCTTGTCCTCCGGGATCCGCAGGACTTTTACCATGCGGGCGAACTCGTCCGCATCCCAGTTCCTGTAGATGCCGGCCATGATCCTGCCGATCTCGCCGATTTTCAGAACCGTCGGGAAACTGACATCTTCCATGACCACACCGATTTCTTCCTTGATCTGCGGACGGGCCCGCAGGTCGGTTTCGCCCAATACATTGATGGAGCCGCTGTCGGGACGGATCATGCCCAGCAGCAGTTTCATGGTGGTTGACTTGCCGGCACCGTTTTCGCCGACCAGCCCCATGATCGTGCCTTCCGGCAGATCCAGGTTCAGGTCTTTCAGTTCGAACCCGGGGTAGGATTTATTGATATTTCTGATTTCAATGGCACTCATGTTCAGTCCTCCCAGATGGTATTCCACATCTCAAGTATTTCTTCTTTCGTCAGGCCGCACGATCCGGCGAGCGCGCGGATTTCGTCCATGTCTTCCTCGATCCGGCGCAGGTTTTCCTCGCGGACCAGATCGAGGTTCTTTTCCGCCACGAAGCAGCCCTTGCCGGCGACCGTGTAGATCAGGCCTTCCTTTTCCAGCTCATCGTAGGCCCGCTTGGTCGTGATGACGCTGATGCGCAGATCCCGCGCCAGGGTGCGGATGCTGGGCAGGGGTTCTTCCGGCTGCAGGGTCCCGCTGATAATCTGGTCCCGGATCTGGGCATGGATCTGGGTGTAGATCGGCACCCCGCTCCGGTTATCTATAAAGATGTTCATATCGTTACCTCTGTTCATATACAGTATATACAGTAGGTGCAGATTGTCAATACCTGTATCTGTTTTTCTTTTTCTGTGGTACAATGACCGGGCGCCCGCAAGGAGGAGGAACGATGGCAGAGAAGAAAAACGATTCACTGGAGGAGATTCTCCGGAAACTGGAGGCTGCGGAAAAGGAATATGCGGAAAAGCTTCAGAACTCCCGGCTGGAAGAACTGATTCAGAAGGAGGAAGCGCGCCGCGGCAGATAAAGATGGATCCGGAGGGATTCATTTTTTTCTTAATCAGGGCGGATGATTTTCCTTGCGGGATATGATAACGGCTCTGATACAATAAAGAAGATGAAAAAGAAGTTTTTGATGATGACTGCGCTCCTGCTGGCCATGATCATGCCGGTGAGGGCGGAAGAGAATACAGAAAACGGTCCGGAAGTATCCGGGCAGGCGGCCATTCTGGTGGATATGGCCAGCGGCAGTATTCTGTATAAGAAGAATATCGACCAGCACCTCGACCCGGCCAGCCTGACCAAGATCATGACGGTCTATGCCGCACTGGAAAAGACGGACATCGATGCCGAACTGACCCTGTCCAAGGAAGCTTTCGGGACCTACAGCCATGACTATGGCGTGCTCTGGATCCAGGAGGGGGAAACGATGACTGCCCGTTCGGCCGCGTATGCCTCCCTGCTGGCCAGCGCGAATGATACGACGGCAATGCTCAGTGAAGCCGCCGCCGGCAGTGTGGACGCCATGGTGCCGCTGATGAACCAGAAAGCGCAGGAACTCGGGCTGGGCAGCACGAATTTCCAGAACCCGTTCGGGCTCAACAACGAGAACAACTACACCACGGCCCGGGACATGGCGGCTTTGACCAGGACAGTCCTGCAGGATGATGACTTTGCCCGGATGTTCGGGGCGTCAAGCTACACGATCCCGGCCTCGAACAAATACGGGGAGCGGCTGATTGCCCAGGACTGCGAACTGCTGCGCAGCGGGAACCTGGCTTACGGGCCGGCCACGGCCTGCAAGGTCGGCAGCACCGAATTCGGCGGCTATGCCATCACCGTGGCAGCGGAGAAGGACGGTTCCGGGCTGATCGCGGTTGTGCTTGGGGCCCCGGACATGGCCAGTGTGTACGCCGATGCGGTCCGCCTGCTGGACTACGGCTTTGCCAGCTTCCGCACCATCATGGTGAGCGAAGAGGAAATCGGCACGAAGACCATTGAAGTGAAAAACGGCCGCCGGCATGTGGCCGACGTGACCTTTACGGCTGAGAGCGGCTTCCGCATCCTCCTGCCTGCCGGCATTGACCCGGAACTGATCACCACAGACATCCGGATCAGCAACGAAGATTCCTCCGATCCGGAGAAGATCGAGGCGGAAGTGCTGTTCCTGCTGGACGGGACTGAGGTTGGTTCGGCAAAGATGAAGAAGATGATCGAGCGTACGGACTTCCAGCCGCAGACAGGTACGGCTTCCCGGATCAGATTATATTTCGATTATTTCTGCGTGCTGGTCCTGGCGATGTTCCTGCTCCGCCGGGTCATGCGCGTGGTTCACAGACTCCTTGCCCCGCCGCAGTAAAAACCGCGGCAGAAAGGATATT
>JAFOIT010000109.1 GCA_017420585.1 Solobacterium sp. | reverse complement strand
CGGCAGATGATACCACCAGATGCCGGTATGATCCGGCAGGTCTGGAAAGAAAACACCCCGGAGACAGTGCGGGCCCATATCATGGATGCTTTGCGGAAAGTGACAGGAGGGCAGTCATGAAGAAAAAGATACTCTTTGTCACAGACCGATACTATCCCGAACCGTATGCCAACGGGATCTGTGTGCATAATGTGGCGAGGTCGTTTGTACAGGCCGGTCACGAAGCGCACATCCTGGCTTTTGATATTCCCGGAAAACAGCTGCCTGCCGAAAAGGACGGGGTAAAGGTTTTCGGAATTGTGCCGGACCTGGCCAACCGGCTGATTTTTTCCGGGCAGAACCGGATTGATACCGCCGGGGGAAAAGCGATGCGTGCATGCGGCATCCTGCTGCTGCGGCTGAACAAGATCAGGTTGATCTCACAGTATCCGCTCGCGTCATCATCGTTTCACAGGCGGATTCTTGAGATGATCGGGCAGCTGGACAGGAAATACCGCTATGATGCCATTGTCGGCGCGTATAATCCGCTGGACACGGCCCTGGCTGCTGCCGAGTATCACCGGATGCGGCCTGATGTCCTGACCGCGGTCTACAATCTGGATTACATGCCGGAATCCATTAAGAACCACGTCAGCGAGGAGAAGGTGAAAAAATCCTGCTCATACTGGGAAGAGCGGATCTATCCCGCTGCGGACATGGTTCTGGAGATGGAATCGAACTGCCGGCGCCGGGATGAAGCCTACCGGACCAGATGGGCAGACCGGCTGACGGTAACTGACCTGCCGCTGTTTGTGCGGGAAGACAGTGTACCTGCCGCACCATTTGATGAAGGCAGTGAGCACTGGGTCTATGCCGGGGCGCTCGATACCGCCTACTACCAGGTGGAAGATGCCCTGAAGATTTTCTGTGCCCTGCCCGGGGACAGAAAGCGGGTGCTGCACATTTACGGCCGGGGAACCGGATACGAGATATGCAGAAAATACGAAGCGGAGAATCCCGGGAAGATCATTGTGCATGGCTTTGTTTCCCATGATGAGCTGAAAGGTATCCTGAAAGGGGCAGATGTGCTGCTGTCCATGAAGAAAACTGACCTGATTTCCGGCAAGACGTTTGAATATATGGGAACAGGGAACCGGGTTGTACATCTGCAGGGCAGCGTCAGGGATCCCAATGCGGAATATCTGCGGCGGTATGACCGCAGCGTGATTGTGGCGACTTATGACCGGCGTCCGGAAGAGGCGGCTGCCGAGCTTGCGGACCGGCTTGACCGGATGGAGGAAAGCAGGAAGCAGGATATCGGCCTGTGTTTTGAAAAAAACACGCCGGAGTATACACGTGATTTGATTCTGGAAAACCTGAAATGATAGGATTGCTTATATGAATTTCTTTCTGATCTTCGCTATATTATCACTCTGGCTGGTCATTTCAGCGTGGAAGCCGGAACTGCGGAACCGGAAAATCAGTCTGGCAGTCATGCTGATCCTGATGCTGGTGCTTGTTTTTGATTTTAAAGTCGGGGTTGATACAGGTTCCTATATCTGGCTGTATAAATCCATCCTGCGGAATGAGATAGATTTCCGGAATATGGGATACGTATATCTGATCCGGACGGTGCAGATGTTTACAAACCGCTACGCACTGTCTGTGCTGGCCGCAAACATCATATGTATCGGCTTGTGTTTTTACACAGTGATCAGATACAGCCGGAATTATCTCATGTCCTTTTTCCTGTTTTTCGCGTCAGGCATTTTCCTGATGTATTATTCCAGCGGCGTCCGGCAGATGCTGTCGATGGCTGTGTTCCTGTTCGCCTTTTACGAATATCTGCCGGGCAGGAAGTATATCCGCTATTTTGCCTGCTGTCTGCTGTCTGTATCATTTCACGAGGCAGGCATCATTTCTTTTCTGATTCCCCTGATCTTTCTTTATCAGAAGCTGTACCGGAAAAACCGCCGGATTACCTTGCTGGCCTCAGCCGGGGGAATTGCGCTCGGCTTCGGCCTGATCACTTTTGCTGTACCGTGGATTGTGGATAATTACTGGTGGGTACCGGTTGTCAGTCACTTTGTCCGCTATCTCGAAAACACTTCCATCAGTGTCCTGGGTTTAGGCATGGAGTGTGTGTGGTTCGCTGCGGCGCTGATGCTGTACCTGCTGAGCGACCGTGAACAGCGGACGGACTGGGACCAGTTCCAGATCATGACGTGGGGCTTTGTGTTTGCGGTCTATCTGTGCATGGCCCGGTTCCCGCAGACATCCAGGCTTTGTGATTATGTGCAGGTGATTATGCTTGTTTCCATACCGAACTGGCTGGAAATGATTCCCGACCGCAGGAAGAAAACAGCGGCAGTACTGCCGCTGATCGGGCTGAATTTCATCCTGCTCTATGGAGATATGCGCTTTGCGGTGCCGATGATTCAGAAACATTATCCCGATATAGAAGTATCCATGCTGTCTTATCCGTATGTTTTCATCTTTGATGAGCCGTCCATTATGAAGTATTACGGAAGATTTATGCAATAACCGCCTGACCGGGGAGTAAAAGTTTGATTTCTCTTCTGCAGAAAAATAAGATATCATCTATTTATCAGTCTGGATGAAAGCATCCGGATTGCCGTTTGCTGGGGATGTTATGAACAAAAAAAAGATATTGTGTCCTGAAAATCTGTTTTTTTTCCTGAGTCTGGCAGGCATCCTCGGTTTTTTTGTGTTTGCGGTTCTGAAAGGCACAGACGCCTGGCTCTGGATGGTGCAGGAAAACAATCCGGAAATCCAGGGCGTGGATTATTATATGCATCTGTCTTTCTGCGTTGATCCGGAAAGGCTCTATGAAGTCGGGGAGATCAGCTGCTTCCCGCCGTTTGCCTATATCATGTACAGGGCGCTTTACCTGCTGTCCTCGGCAGGGGGCGGAGATGCCGGCCCGCGGGGCTGGACGATCTTCTACAACAGCTTCAGATACAATGCCGTGTACTATGCATTTCTTACCTTTCTGGCGCTGTTCCTGCTGTTTGCCATCGGCAGTGTGACAAAAGGGAAAATGAAGCGCCGGGAGGTGCTTCTGCTGTTTTTCTGCTTTTTCTTCTCGGCACCGTTTATTGGCAGCGGCTTCATGGTAGGGAACTCAACCATGCTGATCATCAGCCTGCTGATGCTGGCCCTGAAAATGCGTGACAGCCGGTCTGCGGCCGTGCGCGAGGGGGCCCTGGTCCTGATTGCGGTCTGCGCCGGCTTTAAAATTTACCCGGCGATCTTCGGCCTTCTTTACCTGAAAGAAAAGCGCTGGAAGGAAGCAGTGCGGCTGATCGTGTACGGGATACTCGTGTTTACCGTGCCGTTTGCCTGGTTCGGCGGGATGAAGGGATTCATGCTCTGGCTGGTGCATATCAGGGATACAATGGGCATCATGAATTACGGCAGGGTGCAGTTCATCAAGGGCATCGTGTACATGCTGCTTGTACATCTGACCGGCTCTTTTGACTCTCCGGTCATTACGGCGGGAACAACAGTCATTCCGCTTCTGTTCCTTCTGCTGATGATCATTCTTGCATGGTTCAGCCAGGACAAGACAAGGACAATATTCTTCCTGATCAGTGCGATGGTATTCTATCCGACCAACGCATTCCGGTATACTCTGGGATATTTGATCATACCGTTTATTTTCAGGCTGACGGAAAAAGAATCCGGTTATACGGCCGAAGACTGGCTCAATGCTTTTTTCGCCGGGATGATTTATACAATTCCGATGCTGATGGGCTTGGCTACCGGCTTTGTCCTTGGTTTCCATTACTTCACCATGACAGCTGTCGAGGTCTGGCTGTACTGCGCGGCATACCTGTTTGTTTTGACAGAGATAATTCTGGAGGGTGCCGCCCTGCTCAGAAGAAAAGTGTAAAAACAGCATTGCTGAGATATAATTTGTTCAGTTATACGTATGAAAATTTTAGTCGTGTCTCAGCATTTCTATCCTGAATCGTTCCGGATCAATGATATCTGTTTTTCGCTTGCCGCCAGAGGGCATGACGTGACAGTGCTGACCGGTCTTCCGAATTACCCGGAGGGCCGGGTTTTTGACGGGTACCGGCACGGGGAGAACAGGGACCAGGTTGTTAACGGTGTGCATATCATCCGCTGCCATCTGGTCGGCCGGGGCAGGAATATCATCGGCTTCGGCATCAATTATGCCTGGTTTGCCATCTCCGGCATCCTGAAGGCGAAAAAGATTAAGGATGACTTTGACCTGGTCTACAGTTATGAAACATCCCCGGTATCCATGGTCTATCCGGCAATTGCCGTCAAGAAGAAAAAGAATATCCCGCTGATTGTCAACTGTCTGGACCAGTGGCCGATCAGCGTCACTGCCGGCCCGATCCCGGAAAAGAGCCTGTTTTACCGCTTCCTGTACAACATGAGTGTAAGCATATACAGCCAGGCTGACGTGATTACCATCACCTCGGAATCGTTCCGCAGTTACTTTGAGACAGTGCTGAAGCTGCCGGCAGAGAAATACGGGCTGGTGTACTGGCCGCAGTACGCCGAGGATACATACCAGGCAATCGGCCGGAAGGACAACGGCATTTATGATCTTCTGTTTGCGGGAAACATCGGTCCGGCTTCCAATGTGGAGATGATCGTTGAAACAGCCCGGCTGCTGCGGGATGACAGGAGAATCCGCTTCCATATTGTCGGGGACGGCATGAACCGGCCGCAGTGCGAACAGCTGGCCGCGTCCTATGGCCTGGACAATATCCGCTTCTACGGCAGTCATCCGGTGAGTGAAATGCCGGCCTACTATGAACTGGCGGATGCCCTGATGATTACCATGGTTGACAATCCGGTGGTGAATTATACTCTGCCCGGCAAGATGCAGTCCTATCTGGCATCCGGCAAGCCGGTGGCCGGTGCCATCAACGGTGAAACCCAAAGAGTGATCAGGGAAGCTGACTGCGGCTTCTGCACTGCGGCCGGTGATGCGGAAGGCTTTGCCGCCATCATCAGGCAGCTGGCTGACGACCCGCAGGACCGGGCCGGCCGCGGAGAAAACGGCCGGCGGTATTACCGGGATCATTTTGATAAGGAAAAACTCCTTGATCAGCTGGAAGAATTATTCGCTGAAAGAATCAGACGGAAGGAGAAGGCGCAATGAACATACTGGTTACAGGGGCAAAAGGATTTGTCGGGAAAAACCTCGTGGAGAACCTGAAGAATATCCGGGACGGGAAAAACCGCACCCGGCATATAACCGTCGGACAGATCTTTGAGTATGACCTGGATACGCCTGCCGCACTGCTGGAAGAAGCCTGTCAGTCAGCGGACTTTGTGTTCCATCTGGCGGGCATCAACCGGCCGCAGAAACCGGAGGAGTTCATGAGCGGCAACCGGGACGCCGCCATGGACCTGCTGGGACTGATGCGGAAGTATAACCGGAAATGCCCGGTGATGCTGTCATCGTCCATACAGGCCTCGCTCATCGGCCGCTATGCCGGCTCCGAATACGGCAAAAGCAAGCTGGCCGGCGAGGAAGTCCTGTTCGGATATGCAAAGGAAACCGGCAACAACGTGCTGGTATACCGCTTTCCCAACCTGTTCGGCAAGTGGTGCCGGCCCAACTACAACAGTGCCGTGGCCACGTTCTGCCACAATATCGCCAACGACCTGCCGATCACCGTCAATGATCCCGCGACCGAGCTGGAACTGGTCTATATTGATGACCTGGTGGAGGAGATGCTGGATGCCCTTGAAGGAAACGAGCACCGCTGTTCGTTTGACGGCGTGACACCGGTGCCGGATGCCGGGGGAAGATACTGTTATGTTCCTGTATCCCATAAAGTCACCCTGGGGGAAATCGTGGATCTGCTGAAAGCGTTCCATGACCAGCCGGAGACACTGATCGTGCCGGAGATTGCCGCGGGCAGCTTTGCCAGGAAACTGTATTCGACATATCTTTCCTATCTGCCGGAAGCGAAGGTGAAGTTTGCCCTGAAAATGAATCGGGACGAACGCGGTTCCTTTACGGAACTGCTGAAGACTGTTTCCGGGGGACAGTTCTCCGTCAACATCTCGAAGCCCGGCATTACCAAGGGACAGCACTGGCACAACACGAAATGGGAATTCTTCATCGTTGTTTCCGGCCATGCCCTGATCCAGGAACGCCGCATCGGTTCCGATGAAGTCATGTCGTTCGAGGTGTCCGGAAAGAAAATCGAGGCAGTGCATATGCTGCCGGGATACACCCACAACATCATCAATCTTTCCGACACAGAAGACCTGATTACCCTGATGTGGGCCAATGAGCAGTTCGATCCGGCCAAACCGGATACATATTTTGAACAAGTACAGGTATAATAATTGTTTGAGGCAGGTGTACGTATGGAGAATGCTACCTTTAAAGATGACGGCAGACTGAAACTGATGATCATCATCGGAACCAGGCCGGAAATCATCCGGCTGTCGGAAGTAATAAAGAAATGCCGGCGCTATTTTGATACGCTGCTGGTACATACCGGGCAGAATTATGATTACACGCTGAACGGGATTTTCTTCAGGGATCTGCAGCTGGACGATCCGGATATCTATCTGGATGCGGTCGGGGCGAATCTCGGGGAAACCGTCGGGAATATCATTGCGAAGAGCTATGAAGTCATGGTCCGCACAAAGCCGGATGCACTGCTGGTTCTGGGTGATACCAACAGCTGCCTGTCGGCCATCGGGGCCAAGCGGCTGCACATACCGATTTTTCACATGGAAGCCGGCAACCGTTGCAAGGATGAGTGCCTCCCGGAAGAGACGAACCGGCGGATTGTCGATATCATCAGTGATGTGAATCTGGCGTATTCCGAGCATGCCAGAAGATACCTCATGGAGTGCGGCCTGCCCAAGGAGAGAACCTATGTGACCGGTTCTCCCATGGCAGAAGTCCTGCATGCCAATCTTGATAAGATCAACGCATCCAATGTGCTGACGGATCTCGGCCTGGAGAAGGGTAAGTATATCCTGCTGTCGGCCCACCGGGAAGAAAATATCGATACGGAAAGAAACTTCCTGTCACTGTTCAGTGCCATCAACAAGCTCGCGGCAAAGTATGATGTACCGATTCTCTACTCATGCCATCCGCGTTCCCGCAAGCGTCTGGCGGAAATGAACTTCACGCTGGACAGCCGGGTGATTCAGCACGAACCGCTGGGCTTCCATGATTACAACTGCCTGCAGAAAAATGCCCTGGCTGTTGTCTCGGACTCCGGTACTCTGCCGGAAGAGTCATCTTACTTTACTTCCATCGGCGAACCGTTCCCGGCAGTGTGCATTCGGACCAGCACCGAACGTCCGGAAGCGCTGGATAAGGCCTGCTTCATTCTGGCGGGCATTGAAGAAAAACCGCTGCTGCAGGCTGTGGAGCTTGCCATTGATATGAACCGGAACGGAGATTACGGCATCCCGGTACCGGACTATATTGAAGAAAACGTTTCCACCAAAGTTGTCAAGATCATCCAGAGCTATACAGAGGTTGTTGACAAGATGGTATGGAGAAAGAAATAAGAGGGACAGAACTATGACAGCTTTTGCAAATGCGACACTGATGATCACCGGCGGTACGGGATCATTCGGCAATACGGTACTGAAGCACTTCCTGGCAACGGACATCGGCCAGATCCGCATCTTTTCCCGGGATGAAAAGAAACAGGATGACATGCGGCACGAACTGCAGGCAAAATATCCGGATTATGCGGCCAAAGTGAAATTCTTTATCGGTGATGTCAGAAATCCGCAGTCGATCAAGGATGCGATGCACGGGGTGGATTATGTGTTCCATGCCGCCGCGCTGAAGCAGGTGCCTTCCTGTGAGTTTTTCCCGATGGAGGCTGTCCGCACAAACATCATCGGAACAGACAATATGCTCCATGCCGCAATGGAATGCGGGGTCAAGCGGGTTGTCTGCCTGTCTACGGACAAGGCGGCTTACCCGATCAATGCCATGGGTATTTCCAAGGCCATGATGGAACATGTCATTTATGCCAACGCAAGAGTGTCGGCAGAACAGGGCGGACCGGTTATCTGCTGCACCAGGTACGGCAATGTCATGTGCTCGCGCGGTTCGGTCATCCCGCTGTTTGTGGAACAGATCGAAGCCGGCCAGCCGCTGACAGTTACCGATCCCAACATGACCCGGTTCCTGATGAACCTGGATGAATCCGTTGACCTTGTCAAGTTCGCGTTCGAGCATGCCAACCCGGGTGATCTGTTTGTACAGAAGGCAGACGCCTGCACAATCGGTGACCTGGCGGAAGCAGTGCAGCAGCTGTTCGGTCATACGGATGTCCGGATTATCGGCACAAGACACGGCGAGAAACTGTACGAAACCCTGATGACCAGCGAAGAACGGCTGCGCAGTGAGGATATGGGGCACTATTATCGGGTGGCTGCCGACAACCGCGATCTGAACTATGACAAGTTTGTAGTGCACGGGGAAGTGCATACCGATGCCGGCGAGTCCTATACCAGCCACAATACCAACCGCCTCGACGTTGAAGGCACGGTCAAAAAGCTGCTGACAACCGAGTATATTCAGGAAAAACTGGCGGAGAAGCAGAAATAATGCTTTCTTCCGGCACGCTTGTTTCTTTTTACAGAAGGCATGAAAAAACTGTTCAGGCTGTTCTGGCACTGGCAGTTTTTATCATGGCCTTTTTCATGTACCGGTATGTGGAGTTTTCTTCCGATGACCTGATCTACATGAATAAATGGCACTCGACGGAACACCTTGAAACGCTGAACGATATTATTTATTACGAACAGCAGTATTATCTGACCTGGGGGAGCCGGGTTATCACCCAGTTTTTCCTGCAGGTGATGTTCCTGCTGCCGCGGCCTTTGTCGGCGCTGTGCTATGCGCTGGTTTTTACCGGATCGGCCTGGATGGTCAGCCGGATTGCCGGACAGGGGAAGGACAGCGGCCTTCTGTTTCTGCTTTCTGCCGGACTGATGTATTATCTCAATCCCAAGTTTGATGAGACGATTACATGGTATACAGGTGCCGCGACGTATATGCTGGCCCTGCTGTTTGTGCTGTCTGCCTCTGCTCCGTTTATCCGCAAGGCACTGGCTCCGGACAGTAAGATCAACGGCCTGACATGGCTGCTGCTGCCGGTCAGTTTTATGGCCGGCTGGTCTATTGAAAACATGGCTCCGACGATGCTGCTGTTTATGGGCTATGTGATTTTCACCATGCTTCGGAACAAAGAAAAGATACATCCCTATTATTTCTGCGCGCTGGCCTGTGCGGCGCTGGGAACAGGTGGCATGCTGCTGGCCCCCGGCAACGGTGCCAGGGGCAGTTCTTTTGCCGGCGGCCTGATGACGATTGCCTACCGCGGCCATGGCCAGGTCAACGCCTGGTGCACATGGCTGTTTCCGGCCATGGCAGTGTTTGCGGTTCTGCGCTATATCAATTACCGCAGGAACAGGACAGACATGCCGGGCGGGGAAAAGGCCCTGCTGGCCTGGTATGCCGTGAGCGTTCTGATCATGGTGGCGGCGCCGACGTTCCCGCAGAGGGCCGCTTACGGGCCGTTCATGATCCTTCTGATCTGCATTTTGCGTGAATATCAGGAACTGATGCATTCTGATCAGAAGACAGGTGATTTCATGTCATTGCTGGCATTGATTGTCTGCGTGGCCTTTATCGGTGTCCTGCTGTCGGTTGATGTACTGTCTTTTGTCCGGGCCATGGGGGCGCAGATCCCGCACTGATTTGCCCTAACGGCGGGTGAACTATATAATTGACACATATGAAGAAACTGGTCATTATTCCTGCTTACAACGAAGAAAAAAGCATACTGGGCGTAGTCCGCAAGCTGCAGCAGGACGCACCGGATTTTGATTATATTGTCATCAATGACTGTTCCCGGGACAATACCGAACAGGTCCTGGATACCAATCAGATCAATCATGTGACCCTGCCGGTCAATCTCGGCATCGGCGGTGCGGTTCATACCGGGTATATCTACGCCATGCGGAAAGGTTACGACTGTGCCGTGCAGATTGACGGTGACGGGCAGCACGATACCGCGTATCTGCAGGAAATGGCAGCCGAACTCGAAAAAACCGGGGCGGATATGATTATCGGCTCCCGTTTCATTACTTACGAGGGGTTTCAGACTTCCTTCATGCGCCGGGTGGGCAAGACGTATCTCAGCGGACTGATCCGCCTGGTTACCGGGGAAAAGATCAGTGACCCGACGTCCGGTTACCGCATGGTGAACCGGCAGGGAATCAGATTGTTTGCCGGGGACTATCCGCGTGATTATCCTGAACCGGAGAGCATTGTGACATTGCTGCGGGCCGGCGGGAAGGTGAAGGAGTATCCTGTCATCATGAAGAAACGCGAAGAGGGAGTTTCCTCCATCGGACCCTGGAAAGCAGTATATTATATGGTGAAGGTAACGCTGGCCATCATCATCGAAAAGATGCGCCCGCGCACAGTGAGGTTTGAAAAATGACGACTAGACTGCGGATAATTCTGCTGATATTGATTCTCAGCATGCTGATACATATGCTTCTTCTGATCAGGAACAAGAAAATGCAGCTGCAGTATACACTGACCTGGCTGGTTCTGATGATCGGCCTGGCAGCTGTCGTATTCAATCCCAACCTGCTGGGACAGCTGACCCGTTTTCTTGGCATCTATACGCCCATTAACATGATTTTCTTTGTGGGTTTCTGTGTGGCGATTGTTATTATCTACCAGCTCACCCAGACTGTATCCGTGCTTTCGGAACAGATCAAGGTTCTGACCCAGAAGGTGGCCCTGCTGGAAAAAGAAGTAATAGTAGAAAACAGTGAGGAACAGGAATGAGACAGAACAGATGGAAAACAGCAATTCTCTCCTTCAGCATCCTGTTTTTTATGTCTGGCTGCTACAACGGTCTGCGGATCGGTATCAAGCCGGTGGATGTTGATGATGATATTCCTCCATATATCTATGTAAACACCTATGAGTTCACGACAACCCTTGGCAAGCCGATCGACTTCTCAAATATCACGGCCTATGATGACGTGGACGGGCTCTGCTCGGTGGAAGTGGTCGGCACCGTCAACTACAACAAGGCCGGCGAGTATTATCCGACGCTGGTCAGCCGGGATACTTCCAGCAATGTGACCGAAGTGGAGATATATGTCGTGGTGCTGGATGTTGTTGACGAGACCGAAGCCCCGGTCACAGATACTCCCGAGACAACTGCCGAACCGGAAGCGGAAACAGGCTGTCCGGCCGGCAAGGATCCTGAACTGCCGTGTGACTATGTTGTCCCGCAGGATCTGGAAGGGTGGCAGAAACTCTATTACGGAAAAGAAGGACTGGATCAGTGCATGGACGGCATTGACCCGGAAGCATATGCCTGTGAGGCGATCTATGCCAATGACGGATCATTCTGGGGTTATGGTCTGAAACGGCGGGAAGAATAGTTGATCTTTCCGATGCTTATCCTGTATGATGTAACATGTTTTGAAAGAAGACAACTATGCTGCAGAAGATAAAAGAGAAATTTTTCAATAAGCAGTTCCTGTCGTTTGGTATTATCGGCTTCATTAATACATTCAATGCGCAGGCACTGTATATGCTGTTTGTTAAACTGGGGTTTCAGGTGGGTGTCGCCAGCCTGCTGGGCGATGCCCTGGCCATGGTTTTTTCCTACTTCATGAATATGCATTTCACATATCACCAGAAGCCGTCGCTCAAGAGCGCTGTTACATTCCCGCTCAGCTATGTGCCGGGCATGCTGATTTCGGCCCTGATGGTAATTCTTGTGGTTGATCTGGCCCATGCCCCGGAAATGTGGGCAAAACTGTTTGCGCTGCCGATCTATGTGCCGGTTAATTTCCTGTGCATGAGTTTCATCGTCAAGGTATTCGGAACTGCAAAAAAAGCATAAAGATAAGCTGAAAAGTGAGAAACAGGCTGAAATGGCAACAAGACTGCCGTAATTCAGCAGGGAAACAAATTCCTTTCTGAAAGGCATCGTGTTGATCATGATGTATGTGCATCACTTTTTTTCGTTTCCTTCTTTCCGGACAACCGGCACACATAACCCGCTGCCGGAACGGGCGACTACGGTCTTCCGCCGCAGTTCATACTAAAGGGCATGGAACTCGGAAAATATGGGCCGCTGATCCGGGGCCTGGCGGTGTGCGGGACAGTCAGCCGGCTGCTTGACACTCCTGTCAGGCGGAACAATGCTGCCAGGGACCGGGTGCTTTTCTGAATGATAAAAGGACTGTCTGATTGCTGATGCAGCTGTGCAGACAGTCCTTTTGTTATCTGGTTACCGCATTGAGCAGGGCGATGAAGGCACTGTTCCAATAGACGGTGATTTCATTTGTCGAATAACTTTCCAGGGTATCGGAATAGAACTTTGCGGCAGGGGTATTCCAGGGCATGCCTTCCATGACCGGGTCTTCCCGGAACATGTCGGAGCCGCCGACCAGGGCACCGTGCAGCTCCACCCCTCTGGCGGAAGCGATCCGGCTGTGTACGTGGTGCGGATAATAGTTGCCGAAGCCGGAAACGAAGCAGATATTCAGGCAGTTCTTGCCGAGCAGGTAATTGACCTGTTCGATGGCTGCCTGCTGGTATGCGGTGTTGCCGGTCATCCGGTATGCCATGGAGAGGATCATGCCGTTTTCGGCGATTGTGCCGTTGCTGCCCCAGCCGTAGTCATAGAGGGAACTGTTATAGGAATTCGTTTCCACCCGGCTGAGCAGACCGTTGGCTTCGCCCTCCAGGGAATCCATCATATTGTTATAGAACTCTCTGTCATCGTCCCTGAGGGTTCCGGTTGCCAGCAGGATGAACTTGCCGTAGGCACCCTGGGTCTGCCATGAGAGCCCGTTGGCATTCTTCGGATTCTTGTTATAAAGTTCCCTGGCGGCTTTCAGATACTCTTTATCACCGGTTGCCGCGTAGAGCGCACTCTTGGCATAGAAGCGTGCATCCTGGTCGGTTTCATCGAGATATGCCCCGGCATGGACGGAATCCGGGTTCAGCACAACCACATTTTCCGGATGATCGTCCAGAAATTCATCCGCCGTTTTGGCGGCGTTCAGACACCGTTCGGCAAAGGCCGGATCAATATCCTTGTAGACCAGGGCTGCAGTTGCCATCGTTCCGGCAAAGGTGGCCGTGGAGGTTGATTCCGGATCAATCAGGATCATCGGCTGAATGTCTTCTGCCGGATCAACGAATTCAGCGAAGGACGGGGTAACCGCCTTGGTGTAGACACCTTTGTAATCCGACTGCATCTTAAGCATCCATTCCAGTTCAAATCTGGCTTCATCCAGGACATCCGGAATACCGTTGCCGGAATCCGGACCGGCAGTATAGTCGCTGCAGGCAGCCGGATTCAGAATATAGGCCCAGAGCAGGTCGCTGGCGGCTTTTGCCCCGGTCTTCATATACCGGCCATAGTCCCCGGCATCGTGCCAGCCGCCGGACACATCCTTGTAAATCTGTGTCTGCCAGGCATTGGCTTCGGTTGTATGGCATTCACTGTGGGCGAGATTGCCGGCCCAGGACGCATCGAGCGCCTGTCCGCACCGCTGCAGGCTGATCATCCGCAGCAGGCTGCTGCGCAGATCATCATACGGGTTTTCGCTGATGGTGAAGACCGGGGAGACGATACCGGTCTGTGCCAGGACGTAATAGGATCCCGGGACGGTAACCGCAGAGAAATCACCGTAGTAGTTATTTTCCCCGGTCGTTTCATCATTGACGCCGTATACGACGGCCCCGGTATAGACGGTTTCCCTGGTGTCGGCATTGATGATGTCAAAGGCATCGCCGACATTATACGGGAAGGTGCAGCGTTTCTGTCCGTAGGTCAGATAACCGAGGTGGTTGATCCGGACGCCCTGGTCAGCCGCCGAAGAAGAGATACGGATATTGCTCAGGACAACCGTATTGTTATCCAGTGTATGCGGTCCGTCATAGCCGACCTGGAAGGCAATCCGCCCGTTCCAGATAGTTCCGCCGCTGCACGGGAAGGACATTTCATAGGCCTGGTTCTCCGTGGTAATGGCAAACGGGGTTTCCGTATACAGGGCATTCTGATCGGCAATGACTGCTGCCACCCTGATATTCCGGTTGATGGAAGCGTAGGCGTTGAAGCGTACAGTCACTGTGGTGCCGCTGATAAACGGTATGCCGTCACGGTATACGGAACCGGATTCCAGGCCGACGCCCTCACCGCCGGTGTCGATCGAAATTTCGTTGTAAGAGAATGTCGGGGTGACATAACCTGTCCGTACTTCCGTGCCCCAGCTGGAAGCGTAGCCGGATGTATTGTCAGGCTCATGTTCATAAGCTGCCACTTCGTACGGGAAGACAAATCCTTCGGGTGCCGGGGCCGGTGTTTCCGGTACCGGCGTCGGGGTGACAACCACGGTTTCCGGGGTCGGCTCAGGCGTGGGCTCCGGTTCATCAGGACGCTGCCGGAGGGCAATCACCACTGAAATCAGAACGGCCAGAAGAAGGAACACTATAACAAATAATAATGATTCTCTTTTAAGTTTTCGTTTCTTTGTTTTTGCCATAGGCAACATTATAACAGTATTCGGGGAACATGAAAATTAAGACGTATACTCCAAAGTCTGTTCTTCTGATAGAATAGGGCAGTAGATTAGCAGACAGAGAACCGATATGAATGTTTATGATTTTGACAATACAATCTACAGAGGCGATTCAACAGCGGACCTTGTAAAGTACCTGTGGACGCATTATCCGGCTACGCTGCGGAACCTGCCGCGCACGGCTGTCCTGGGGCTGCTTTACGGCCTGCATATTGTGCCGAAGATGACGTTCAAGAGGAACATGTACCGCATGTTTTCATATGCCGGGGATATGGACCGGATTGTGGCAGAATTCATACAGTCCCATAAGAAAAACATTAAGTCATGGTATTACGAACAGCAAAGACCTGATGACCTTGTGATTTCAGCATCCCCTGAATTTGTAATCCGGCCGTTCTGTGAGGCAATCGGCATCCGTTACGCCATGGCCAGTGAAGTCAACTGGCAGACCGGCAGCTGCGGTCCCAACTGTCACGGAAAGGAAAAAGTCAGGCGGTTTTATGAAATGTATCCGGATGGGAAGATCGAACAGTTCTATTCGGATTCCTACAGCGACAGCCCGCTGGCGGAGATTGCTGAGAAGGCCTATCTTGTCAAAGGGGATCAGCGGATACCCTGGGGAGACGGGCGATGAATGTTCTGTCCGTGCCCTTTATCGGGATCACCGTTTTTTCGTTTGTACTGGTCTGGCTGGCGGGGGTGGGAAACCGGAAATGGACAGTCATGCTCTGCAGCATCCTGTTCATCAGCCTGCTCAAGCCGTCCAAGCTGGATCTTGCCTATCTTTGTTTTCTGTATGTATTTGTACTGATCATGGGCAGACTGATTTCCGGAAACGGGAAACTGGTCTGGCTGGGGGCGGCAGTGCCGGCTGCGGGTCTGTGCTTCTTTAAGTATGCCGGTTACTTTTCCGCCTGGAACCGGGCCATGCCGCTGGGACTGTCCTTTTTCACTTTCAAGGCCATCAGCTATCTTGCCGATGTGTACAGGGAAAAGGCAAAGCCGGCGGATCCGGTTCTGCTGTTTGACTATCTTTACTTCTTTCCGACATATCAGGCCGGCCCGATCAACCGGGCTGAGCCGTTTTTCCGGCAGATGGAAGCCCCGGCGGAGTTCTCGTATGCCGATCAGAAACACGGCTGTGTACAGGCGGCTGCCGGCATCTTTGAGAAAATAGTCATTGCGGATTTTCTGGCCAACATGTGCAGCCGGTTCCTCAATCCGGAACTGACCGGCATGTATACCGTATTCGGCATGATTCTCTACACATTCCAGATCTATGTGGATTTTGATGCCTACAGCAATGTTGCCGTCGGTGTGGCGCGGATGCTGGGCATTCATCTGGACCGCAATTTTCATACGCCGTATATGGCGCAGAATATCAGGGACTTCTGGCGCCGGTGGCATATCAGCCTGTCCTCCTGGCTGCGTGACTATATCTATATCCCGCTGGGCGGCAGCCGCAAGGGAACGATCCGCAAATGGCTCAATACCTTGGCGATTTTCCTGGTTTCCGGACTCTGGCACGGTTCCACGCTCATGTTTGTGTTCTGGGGGCTGGGGCACGGCCTTGTCAGTGTCATTGAAGATATGATCCGCCATGGCCGGAAGGATACGGATAACCCGTTCCTGCGGGCTGCGGGTATTCTGGTAAACTTTGTGATCGTGATGCTGCTGTGGGTATTCTTCCGTTCGGCATCCATGACGGAAGCCCTGCAGGTTTTCCGGCACATGGCCGCCGCGATACGGCAGCCGGCCCTGCACTGGTATGATGCCGGCCTGACATTGAACGAATGGCGGTGGCTGTGGATCCTGCTGGCGATGACCGTCGGCAGTGATATCATGCGGAACCGGCTGGACATGACAGACTGGCTCGGCAGCCGGAAGGCCTGGGTGCGGTGGGGCATTTACTTTGCCATGATGGTGATTGCCATTGTCTTCGGCATCTACGGACCAGGCTATGACCCGCAGAACTTTATTTACATTACTTTCTGATGATGAAAAACAAGAAGATTGCCAACATTGTGAAGATCCTGCTGAAGAGCATCCTGGCATGCGCGCTTTTCGTGTGTGTCTGGTTTGTGCTGACCCCGTACTTCCGGATGGATCACAATGATGACGGGGATATGTTCCGGAATCTGGATGACAACTGCATCGATGTCCTGGCCCTTGGCTCAAGCCATATCCAGTATGCCTTTGATCCGGGCGTCTATTACGCGGAAACCGGTCTGTACAGTTATGTCATGGGATCGTCCTGTCAGCCGATGGAAACGACATACTACATGCTGAAGGAGGTGCTCAAGACCCAGCATCCTTCGGTAGTGATCATCGATACATTCACCCTGCTGCCCCAGAGCAGTGTCTGCTATGCGGACGGCATGTTCTATAAGGCGATCGATATGATGGAAGGGACCAACCGGATACAGGCCGGCCTGGATGTCCCGGTGGACGCGGTGAAGACGGTCTATGCCTTTGATCTCATCATGAACCACAGCAACTGGAAGGACATGGCTCTGTCAAACCTGAAAGAGATCATGGAAGGGGCAAAACCGACCACGGAAATCAACTGGATCGGCGGCTATGTGCGTCAGGAACCGGATAATTTCAACCCGGTGCCGCTGGATACGTATGCGGTTAATGATGAAGTCAGTCTCAGCGATGAAGAACAGTACGAACTGAACCGGATCATTGAACTCTGCCGGAAGGAGAACATCTATCTGCTGTTTACAAAGACGCCGTATGCCATTGACCAGGGCAGCACGAACAAATTGGCTGCTGTCTGGAAGTTTCTGGATGAAAAGGGGATCGACCATGCCGACTATACCCGGAAGGCGGCAGAGCTAGGCTGGTATATGAACCTCCACGGGGACAGCTGGCACAACAATGCCTGGGGCGCCGAAATTGTGACCCGGGATCTGGCCGCCCTGACGGCAGAGCATGTTCATGATCATCAGGACAATGCCCTGATGAATGACATCATGGCCAGTACGGAATGGATGTCCACGAGATCCCTGTTCATGGATACAAACCTGGATGTCTGCCGGATGCTTGACAACGCATCAAAATATCCGACTGTCGTGCTTGTCCGTTACCGCGGCACCCCGGCTACCGTTATCACGGAGAAAGAAAACGAGCTGCTGCAGAACCTTGGCATCCGGCATGATTTTGTCAATGACTGCGATGCGGATTACTACGCCATGGTAGTGGACGGACAGGTGGCTGAGGCTTCATCCGAACCGCTCACGGTGACATGGAATGATGTGGCATATACCCTGAACGAAGAGGAGATCCTGCGGGACGGGGCAGTCTGGTTCGGCAGTCACGGCAATATGGATATCTTCTTCATGGATCATCCGGTATCGGTAACCAGCGGTATCCAGATGGATACGACAAAGGAATTCTGGCCTTCACACTGCGACGGCTGGTCCTGCTCATATTAGCGGTGGAGAAAACCATCGCTTTTTGTTATACTTTTGACGTATATGGACAAAAAGACAACTGTCATCGTACCGGTTTACAATGTGCAGAATTATCTGCTTGAATGCCTGGAGAGCATCATTGCGCAGACAGAGGAAAATCTTGAGATTCTCTGTGTCAATGACGGTTCCACCGACAACAGCAGGGAGATCCTGGCAGAATTCAGCCGGCGGGATGAGCGGATAAAAATCCTCGACAAACCAAACGGCGGCCTCAGCGATGCCCGCAACTTTGCCCTTGACCGGGCAGCCGGTGACTATATTGCCTGTGTGGATTCGGATGACCGGATTCACCCGGATATGATCGCGCATCTGCGCAGGGCTTTGGAAGAGACCGGCAGTGATATTGCCGTGTCGGATATGGAATATTTCTATGAAGACGGGACGGCAAAGCAGAGTGACGGCGGCCGGTTTACCTGCACCAGTGTCCGGGAAACACCGGCACTGATCGCGATCAATAACTCCGCCTGCAACAAGCTGTTCCGCCGGGAACTGTTTGCGGATATCCGTTTTCCGAAGGGAAAATTCTATGAGGACCTGGCGGTGATCCCGATCCTGCTGTACCGGGCCGGGAAGGTGGTCAAAGTCGATGAACCGCTGTATGCCTACCGGCAGCGGCAGGGTTCGATTGCCCACAGCAGTGACCCGCGGATCTTTGATATTTATGATGCCCTGGACGGCATTGTGAACTATGTGAAGGCGCATGGCAATGAGCCGGAAGTGCTGGCGGCGCTGAAGTCGCTTTACATTGTGCATGGCCTGGACCTGACCACGCTCCGGATCAGGGATTTCTCAGACCGCAGTATCCGGGCGGACTATCTCAGAAAGAATATGGCCCGGCTGCGGCAGTCGTATCCGGACTATGACAAAGACCCGGCGCTGAAACAGGCCGGCTTCAAAAAGAAAGTGATCTACCACCTGCTGAAGACCGGCAGGATGGAACAGGTATTGAAACTCTATGACCGATAAGCGGAAGATCCTGTTTGTCAACGACGAAATGCGCATGGGCGGGGTGGCCCGTGTTTTGAACACGCTCATGGCAGCCCTGCCGGAAGATAAATATGAAATCGACCTGCTGATCCTGCATAAGGAAGGGATGCTGCTGAATGAGATCCCGGCCAAGGTTCATGTGCTGGAGGGCGGCCCGTTTTTCCATGCGGTTGATGAAGCCCTGAACGATATTATTGAGCGTAAGGACCTGACTGCACTGGCCCGCAAGCTGCGCCTGCTGTTCTATATGAAAACCGGGCTGATCCGCAGCCGGATTATTAAGGAACGCAAAAAACTTCTGCACAAGCAGTATGATGTTGAAGTGGCTGCCAAAGAAGGATTCTGCACGATCTTTACAGCCTGCGGTGATTCCCGGCGCAAGATCAACTGGGTGCTGACCGACTACAGTGTCAACAACTACTCGGCCAATCACATGCCGCTGGTCAGGCGGGCCCTGCAGGAGATCGATCTGAACATCGCCGACAGTGAACAGGCCCTGGTGGCGTACAAGACGGTTTTCCGGGTACAGAACGGGGTAACGATCCATAACCTGATGGATGTGGACACGGTCAAGGAAAAGATGAAGGCCCCGGTCATAATGGAACTCTCACCGGATGTGCCGAATCTGATCGACGTTGCCCGCTTCCACCCGCAAAAGAGCATTGACCGGCTGCTGATCGCTTCCGATAAGGCATACCGGCAGGGTTATCCGCATATGCTGTATCTGATCGGCGGCGGTGAGCAGGAGGACATGCTGCGGAAGATGGTGCAGGAGCGCAGCATGAAGCATGTTGTCTTCCTGGGCTACCAGAAGAATCCGTATGCCCTGATGGCGGCCTGTGACCTGTTTGTGCTCAGCAGTCTCTATGAAGGCTTTGCGACCGTGATCAGCGAGAGCCTGATAACCGGCACGCCGGTACTGACCACCGATGTCAGCGGCTGCCGTGAGCAGATTACCGAACCGGACTACGGCTGGGTCGTGGAAAACAGCCAGGAAGCCCTGACCGCCGGCCTGATCAATGCCCTGAAGGATCCGCAGCGGCTCAGGGATATGAAGCAGTCCCTGCAGACATATGAGTATCCCAACGAGGAGATCCTGCAGCGCTTCATGGAAGTTCTTTAAATGAAAGATGAAACAAGGAAGAAAATAGTCCGGCTTCTGCACGGGCTGATTATCGTACTGATCGCCATCCAGCCGCTCATTGACATGGATTACCTGTTCTATGAGTTTCTGGATTCTTTCGGCCTGCCGCGGTTCTCTACCGTACTGCGGTTCCTGATCCTGCCGGCCCTGGTGATCCTGTCCTTTGTGCTGCGGGAAACAAAGAAGAAGCGCACGTTTGTCATCGCGGCTGTTTACGGGGTTCTCTGCATCGGTTATTTCTTCCTGCACTGCCGGCAGGCGCAGGCATTGTTCCCGCGGCTGGCATTTACCGATAATTTCCATTTCGGTCTCTGGCAGGAATTGACCTATGTGCTGACCCTGGCCATCCCGTACGGCATGATGTATGTCTTCTATCACGAGCACTTCCGTGAGGAAGAACTGAAGAAGATGACCATGTTCCTGTCAGCGGTGACCGGCATCCCGATCTTTATCGGCGACCTGTTTGTCTTCGGCAGAAGCACGTACTACGGCTATACCGTGGCAAACTTCTTCTCCTGGTTCACGGATATCTATGACTGGTACCATCCGCGGGAGCTGGCCTCGAAATTCTTCTTCAACGAAGGCAATACGATCGGTATCCTGATGTTCATGGTCCTGCCGATGATGTACTACTTCTTCTTCCGGGAGAAGGACAGCCGGACGCGGAAACTGATCGGCATCCTGATCTTTATCCAGTCCATGAGCATGCAGATCCTGGCCACCCGGGTGGCGACATACGGGGCAGTGCTGATCCCGGTCATGTTCCTGGGCCTGTATCTTGCCGGCCTCTTCTTCACTAAGGAGAAACTGCAGAAAAGCGTTCTGGTCTTCTGCCTCAGCGCTGCGGCGGTCTTCGGGCTGATCCTGGATCATACCCCGGCCATAGAAAACCAGCGGGTGGACGCGATCAACGATACGGCCCTGCTGCACAACGGCATGGCCGCGGAAGGGGCGGCGATGCTGGCCGAAGCGAAGGACCTCATCCCGGGCACCCCGGAGTACATAAACTTCTACGTATACATGTTTGAAACCTACGGCATCAATGCCCGCTATATCCAGAGCGTGCCGTCGATGTACTATACGGAATACTACAACTACCAGGTTGATCCGAAGTTCTGGACCGATGTCTGCTTCATGCCGGTATTTGACCGGGTCAGCGGCCGGCAGATCGAAACGATATTCTTCAATTACAAGTATCAGAATCTGACGCAGAAGGAGAAGATCCTCGGCATGGGCTGGTCCACGTTCATGAACGGCTCCATCGTTTTGGAACAGGACTTCAAGCAGCAGATCTATACCCTCGGCTATGCCGGGGAAGTCCTGCTGGTGCTGCCCTGGATCGGGGTATTGCTGTATGGGGCCTTCATGTTCCTGCGCCGGTACAGGAAGCTGTTCACGCTGGGTAATGTGTGCATGGCGCTGGCGCTTGGCATGGGGCTCGGTTCGGCCTGGCTGAGCGGCCATGTGCTGGATCAGTTTATAACGACCTCGTTTGCGGCATTGCTGGTGGCAGTGCTGCTGAACCGGGTGAAGGAGGCAGAATGAGACCGCTGGTGAGTGTGATCGTGCCGTGCTGGAACTGTGCCGGAACGGTGGAAAGAACGCTGGACAGCCTGGCTGCCCAGACCCTGAAAAACATTGAACTGATTGTCATCAACGACGGTTCCACGGACAATACCCTGGATGTGCTGAATGCCTACAGGGAAGCACATCCGGAACTGCTGATGAATATCTATACAAAGGAAAACGAAGGGATTGCGGAAGCCCGCAATTTCGGCCTGCGCAAGGTAACCGGTGAGTACTTCGGTTTCCTGGACAGCGATGATTACAACGAACCGGAGATGTTCAGGGAGATGTACCAGAAAGCGAAAGAGGAAGACCTCGAGCTGGTTGTCTCGGATTTCTGGTGGGAGAATTCGAAGGGGCAGACCCTGCAGAAAGAAGGACCGTACAGGACCGGGCCGGACATGATGGTGAACCTGTTCGCGGTGCTCTGGAACAAGCTGTACAAAACCGACTTCATCCGGGCGCTGGATATCGAGTTCCCGTATGGCGACCGCTATGAGGATGCCTGTTTCCTGTACTGCCTGACCTGCCAGCTGACCTCCGTCGGCTTCATGGACAAGGCCTATGTGCATTATGTGCAGAATGAAGCGAGCATTACCCACACGAACAACGAGCAGGTCAAAAACATGATCGACGTATTCCAGATCATCCTGCGCTATTACCGGGACCACGCCAAATACAATGAGTACCGGGATGCCCTGGAGTACATTCACGTCAAGTTCTTCCTGGGCAACAGTTTCCTGCGCAGCGCCCGCATCCCCGACCGGGATGACCGGCGCAACACCATCATGATGGGCTGGAACCTGCTGAACAAAGAATTCCCGCAGTGGCATAAAAACCGTTATCTGAAGGAGATGGGCGGCATGAAGAACCGTTATTTCCGCACGGTGCGGGGCTGGAATATCATGCTGTACGCCTGGATGTTCAGACATTTTAAAAAGGACAATCTTTAAGATGGTCTTTTTTCAGTTTGTAAACTGCAGATCAACTAATGTATAATAGGCACGTTCGGAGGTAACATTTTTTCATGTCGTTATTATCAATTGTAGTTCCATGCTACAACGAACAGGAAACAGTAAGACTGTATTATGATGCTGTATCTAAAGTTCTCAGCACCATGGATATTGACCATGAGATCATTTTCATCAATGACGGGTCGAAGGATAACACACTGGCGGAACTGACCGCCCTGTACGAAGCGCACCGGGGAGAAATCAGAATCATTGATTTCAGCCGTAATTTCGGCAAGGAAGCTGCGTTCCTGGCTGGTCTGCGGGCCGCAAAGGGTGATTATGTGACCGTCATGGATGCCGATCTGCAGGATCCCCCGGAGATGCTGCCGAAGATGTTCGAAGTGATGGAGAAGAACAACAATGACGTGGTGGGAAGCCGGCGCGTAACCAGGGCCGGTGAACCGAAGATCCGTTCGTTCTTTGCCCGTAATTTCTATAAGATCATCAACCGGTATATTGAGGTTGAAATCGTTGACGGGGCCCGGGACTTCCGGCTGATGAAACGGCCGGTCGTGGATGCGATTCTTTCCCTGAAAGAATACAACCGGTTTTCCAAAGGCCTGTTTGTCTGGGTGGGCTTCAAGTGTGAATATCTCGAATATGAGAATATCGAGCGTGTGGCCGGGGAGACAAAGTGGTCTTTCTGGGGTCTGTTCAGGTATGCGCTGGACGGCATCATTGAATTCACCAATGCCCCGCTGCACTTTGCCTTCTGGACCGGGGGCGGGCTGACCTGCATCATGTTTGTGGTCCTGCTGGTTCTGCTCATCCGGGCATTGCTGGGGAAGGCAGTCGCCATGACCGCAGTGATTCTGTCCTGCGTCCTGTTCATGGGCGGCCTGATTCTGCTCTGTGTCGGGATCCTTGGGGAATACCTTGCCAAGACCTACGGCGAGGTCAAGGGCCGGCCGAACTACATTATTAAAGATTTCTACGAATAGGAGGTTCATAAATGTCAGAAGAAATTCGGAAAAATCATTCTGAAATGAATGAACATCATACATCAGCCGCGAAAAACAGCCGCAGAAAACAGCGCCGTCTCAACAACATCCTGATGGCTGTCCTGTGCCTGGTCACTGCTGCAGTGGTGGTGGCAATGCTGCTCAACATGAAAAATGTCCTGAGCAGCGGCTCATTTGAAACAGAACCCGCGGCCGTTGAAACAGATACACAGAAGACGATGAAAAACGATCTCTATGAGATCGGCAACAATCCCTCGGAAATCCAGAAACAGTACTTTCAGGAACTGACGGATGCCATTTCTTCCGGTGACAAGCAGGCATATGCCGAGGCCCTGGTCAAATGTTTCGCCGCGGATTATTTCAGCTGGCAGAACAAAGACGGCAACTATGAAGTCGGCGGCCTGCAGTATGTCTACGGTCAGAAGTATCTGAGCCTGAATGACTGGACCCGGTGGAATTACCAGGCCGATTTTGATCTGTATCTGAACAAGTATGGGAAAAACAACCTGCCGATGGTGGCGGAAGTGACCCCGTACATGTTTGAGAAGAGAGATGATTTTACGGTCAAGCTGGTTGATCCGCAGCAGACCCTGCCGTGCTATGAAGTCAGGGCGAACATTTCCTATGAAAGCACCAGGGTGGACCTCGATGATTTTGTGAATGTGGTTGCCGCAATTATCGTTGACAACAATGGGCGCCTCGAAATTGCCGAGGTCTATGCATACAACAACTAAACGGGAGGGAAGGCAATGAGTACGAACAAGAAAAAACGCACAGCACCGGCCGGCACTTCCGGAAAAGCAAGGAAAAATCCCGTTCATCGGGATATGTCAACAGTCAACATCGTTCTGACCGTGTTTACTGCACTGGCAGATCTCGGGGTTGTCTATACAATGCTGAATACCACCCGGTTTGCCACGCTGTCAAAGCCGGCATTCATCCTTGTCAATATCCTTGTGCTGATCCTGCTGCTGATCCTCAATGTGTCAGTCATGCTCGGCATCCGCAGCCGGAAACGGGGCATGTACATTATGGGAAGTGCCCTGATGGTTGTGTTCCTGCTGATCGGCGCCTACGGATCATTTGCAATCTCCAAGGTGAATACAAACATTGACAAGATTACCAGCACCGAAACAACGGAATCCGTATCAGCCAGCCTGGTTGTCTACAATGATGACGGGAAGGCTGAAATTACGGATGTGGCGATGCTGGACGGCAAAACAGTCGGTTATGCCATGGGTACCAAGCCGGCGGAAATCGGCAAGTCCCAGATTGCCGCCCAGAACGTCAATGTCTCCTATCAGGAATACCAGGACTACTCGGCTGAATTCATCGGCCTGCTGAACGGTGAGATCCAGTGTGCGATCCTGCCGAGCAACTATGAAGCCATATTCGTACAGGAAACCAGTCTGAAACAGTATCTTGAGAATACGGTTTCCATTATGGACTTCACGGATACCGTCAAGGTGGAAAGCCAGACGACGGCCGGCAAGGATCTGACCAAGGAACCGTTTACCGTTCTGCTGATCGGCAATGCGGACGGCCTGTCTGACACGATGATCCTGTGCTCGGTGAACCCCATCAGCATGCGGGTTACCATGTCTTCCATCGCCCGTGACTCTTATGTCCCGATTACCTGCTACGGCGGCGGGTTCAGCAAGATCAACGCGGCCAATGCCGTGAGCCGGGAGTGCCTGATGAACACCATCAAGCAGCTCGTCGGCGTCGGAATCGACTACTATGTGGAAGTTAACTTCCAGGGTGTTGTTGACATTGTCAATGCCATCGGCGGCATTACCGTCGACAGCCCGGTGGAATTTGTCGGGCAGACCGCATCGACAGTGCGCGGCACCAAGACCGTCTGGGTGCCGGCCGGCAAGGATGTACCGCTGAACGGTGAGCAGGCGCTTGCCTTCGCCCGTGAACGGTATGCGTTCTCAAGCGGTGACTTTGCCCGCCAGGAGCACCAGCAGATGGTTATCAAAGCCATGGTTACCAAGATCCTGCGGACAAGGGATATCAATACCTTCCTGAAGATCCTGGATGCGGCCGGCAACAACATCAAGACCAATATCACAATTGAACAGATGACCGGCTTCATGAAGTATGCCCTGCAGAAGGGGAACAGGCTTTATGACAAGGATCATGTCGAGAATGTATTTGACATCATTACATCCAGAGTGACAGGTTATTCCAGCGGTCTCTGGGATCCGGGTATGGAGATCATTCTGTATATCTACCGGCTGTACCAGGGTTCCCTCGCTGATACCAGG
Source organism: Solobacterium sp. (assembly GCA_017420585.1). Classification (GTDB taxonomy): domain Bacteria; phylum Bacillota_I; class Bacilli_A; order Erysipelotrichales; family Erysipelotrichaceae; genus Bulleidia. Next base: position 513 of record JAFOIT010000109.1, on the reverse strand, counting down.
GCATTCATCACAAGAAACATCAACATGGATTCTGCCTTTACACATAAACCGATCGTCGAATGGTCCGTCAACTGGGAAATCAACGGCCCGGTAATCTCGGCCCTGGCATACAACGAGCCGATTATCCCATCGGATGTACCGCCGGAAGTGCTTGAAAAGGATTCCAGTGAACAGGGCTGCGCAGTGAATGCGTCCTGGAACGGCAACACATGTGAATGTGACGGCGGCTATACCGGTGACGGCTATAAAGAGTGCAAGAAGGTGGATGCGGAGGCCAGCCCGACGCCAAGTGCTTCACCATCGCCAACACCATCAGACTCACCAGGTCCGGAACCGACGGACAGTGCAGAACCTACTGCCTCTGCCGAACCGACCACACCGGATCCGCAGACAGTCACCTGCTGGGATGGCAGCGTTGCCAGTGATCTGAGTGCCTGCCCGGGCTATGTCGTCTGCTCAGACGGCTCGTGGAAGTACACTGAGGCAGACTGCCCGGCCCCGCAGCCGACACCT
>JAFOIT010000108.1 GCA_017420585.1 Solobacterium sp. | reverse complement strand
GTTTTTGTATCATTCATATGGCCTGCATAGCCAGTCCGGCAGCAATCACCTATAATTTACAGTATGGAGAATAAAGCACTTTACATACTTGCAGGCTATGATGATCCGACTGAACGCCGCCTGGCCGGCATCCAGGACAATTTGTACAGTCATGGCTTCACCGGCACGCACACCAAAAACATACCGCAGCATATCACACTCGGTTCCTTCCCCCTGGACCGGGAATCCCGTCTGATTGATCTGCTGCGGGAAACAGCGGAAACAACCGCTCCTTTTACTGTAGTGTTCAGCCATATCGGTATCTTTGCCGGCGGAAAGGTTCTGTTTATCGCGCCTGATATCAGCAGGGCACTGCTGGAACTGAAAGAACGCCTCGGGCCAAGCCGGGGATGGACACCGCACACAACAATGCTGATTGATGAACCGGAGATTATTCTGAAAGCCCTGCCTGAAGTCGCAAAAAGCTTTTCTGCTTTTGAAGGAACTGTATCATCTCTTCATTTGTACGAATTCTTCCCGGCAAGGCATATCCTGTCAGTAAAACTGAAAAACGCCCAATAACAAAGCGGCCTGTACGCACGTGTACAAGCCGTTTTTTTATATAAAAAGATAGCAGGCCACTTGTCCTGCTATCTTCTACTGTATGTGTTTTCGGTCTTATTCGGCAAACAGCGGTACGAATTCCTTCCTGATGACATTGATGATACCCATGTCGCTCAGTTTGTATTCCGGAATGACCGGCAGGGCCAGAACCGCGATCCGCAGCAGCGGATTCTCCGTCTTCAGCCCGAGCTTCCGGTCAGCCGCCTTCATTTTCGCTGCCTGGGCTGCCGTCTCTTCCGGCCCCAGTCTGGACAGCAGACCGCAGATCGGCAGTTCAAGCAGTTCAATTACCTTGCCGTCTTCAGCCGCCGCCATGCCGCCGCCGCACTCCCGCAGGGCATTCGCGGCTGCGGCCGCATTGCGCGGTTCATCATAGACCAGGGTCAGATTATGGGAATCATGCGACACGGTGGATGCCAGCGCCCCATGGTCAATACCGAAGCCCTTGATCACCGCCAGACAGATGTGGTCCCGCCCGAAGCGGTTGACCACAGCCGCGTACATGAAGTCTTCCGGCAGAATCAACTTACCGTCTTTTACCTCAAAGGCCATGGTTTCCAGAACGGTTCTGGAGGAATCCACTGACGGATATACGACCACATTGATCTTCACTGTGCCATCCTGCACCGGGCATTTCAGCGTGAAATCATCTTCGGTCAGTTCCCGGACATTCATTGTGTTGATTTCTTCTTCCGGGAAAGTGCGCTCTTCAATTTCCTTCACCATATGCCCCTGTTCAGCCACCAGTTCCCCGCCGAACCAGACCTGTTCCGGCTTCAGTTCTTCCAGATCCGCAAGCAGGTTGAAATCAGCCGCATAGCCCGGCGCGATCGCACCAAGCCGCTCCAGTTTCGCTTCCCTGGCAGTATTGATGGTCATGCTGCGGATGGCTGTCACCGGGTCCGCCCCGGCCCTGATCAGATGTCTGGCTGTATCGTTGATATGTCCCAGTTTCAGCAGGTCCCCCGCTTCCCGGTCATCCGTGCACAGGCACAGCGTATCGAAGTACTTCGAATTCTTAACGCCATCCCAGACCGCCTCGACATGATGGCACATCGAAGAATCACAGGCATCCAGATACATGCCGCTGCGGTATTTCTCCAGGGCTTCACCTGCTTCGGAGACTTCATGGTCTGAATACGGGCCGCCGGTAACATACGCGGACAGGCCCCGGCCGGATACCCCCGGCGCATGGCCCTGCGCATACAGACCATGCTCGCGGGCTGCCTGCAGGATACCGAGCATCCGCTCATCCCCGTTCATGACAGCCAGGAAATCCATGACTTCAGCCAGGCCGGCAACCCGCTCCAGACCAGCCAGTGCGGTGATCTCATCAGCCTGGAAATCCGCCCCGCTGTATTCCATTCCCGGCACCGCCGGAACACAGGAAGGTATATCGATCAACTGGCGCATCGGCAGATCCGCCCCGCTGTCGTGCATGTACTTCACCCCGGGAATGCCCATTACGTTGCCGACTTCATGCGGATCCGTCAGCACTGTGGTTGTCCCGTGCGGGATGACGGCCCTGGCAAAATTGCGCGGTGTCAGCATGCTGCTTTCAATATGCACATGGGCATCGATGAACCCCGGAACCATATACAGGCCGTGACCGTCCACAACGGTTTCCGCCTGTCCGTCCGGTGTTTCCGGGTGCTGATACTGTACATGGGCGAAATATCCGTCCTTGATGAATACGCTGGCCGGCAGGATCTCCCCGGTAAACACATTTACGACTCTGACATTGGTGATAACCGTATCACTCGGGATTTCCCCCAGTGATGCCTTCAGAAGTGTCTTGATATCTTTTGGGAACAGTTTCATAACATATCCTCTCCGTTTTTATTATCGTAACACGGAATCATCTTTTATAATTGCAGTGAGTACAAGGAGAAATAATCATGGAATATCCAAAAGTAGAACTGCACTGTCATCTCGACGGTGCTTTCCCGGACAGGCTGTTTGTCAGATACTGCCGTGAGGACGGCCTGGTACCGGCCGGCGTGAGTGACGAAGTGTGGCTGGCTGACCATGTCATGAACGATACGATGACGCTTTCCGAATGCATGGGGCTTTTCGGCCTGCTGACCGGGCTTCTGCAGACCGGCAAACGTCTGGAAGAGCTCACCTATGAAGTACTCATGGACATGTATGAGGCCGGCACAAGACTGGCGGAACTGCGGTTTTCCCCGCAGTCGCATATCAACCCGGAACTCTCCATGGAAGATGCCGTCAAGGCTGTCCTGCGGGGCCGGCAGAGAGCCCTGGAAACTCATCCGGACATGGTCTGCGGGATACTGCTGTGCATGATGAATCTCGGCCAGAACCTCGGTACGGTTCTGAACAACACAAAAACCGTGGAACTGGCAGCCGCCTATAAGGACCAGGGGGTTGTCGGCATTGACCTGGCCGGCGATGAAATTGCCACCCCGATTGAAAGCTATGCCGAGCAGTTTGCTCTGGCAAGAAAACTCGGTGTCCGCTATACCATCCATGCCGGGGAAGCCGGACCTGCATCCAACGTCAGCTTCGCGATCAGCCAGAACGGCGGCCGGATCGGCCATGGCATCCACGCTGTCGAGGATGACGCCGTGGTGGACGCGCTGGTGCAGAACAATATCCTGTGTGAAGTTTCCGTCACTTCCAACGTTTATTCCCGCTGTGTGCCTTCGATCACCGAACACCCGATCCGCCGGATGTGGGACAAGGGCGTCATGATCAACATCAACACCGATGACCCGGGACTCATGGGCATTGACCTGAAACATGAATATGATGTGATCGCCGGCATGTTCGGCTTCACCGAAAGGGATTTCATCCTCTCCAACCTGTATGCGGCAAGAGCCTCCTTCTGTGAAGGGAAGGAAGACATTATCGCCGCCTTGACGAAGGCCCTGCACGAATGCGCCTGACCCTTCCGTCTGATCTGTCTACCAATAAAAAACAGGAGAAAACAATATGATAGACCGCGCTGATGCGAATTATACCTGGGATACCATTCCCGAATTTACCGAAGAACTTGAAGGAGCAGAATCCTTCAGCAATGACGGCTCGGCCGTTTACCTTGAATACATTCCTGATGTTGTCTACAGCGTCAAGGACAATACGGAACTGCACCTGCAGATCATCCGGCCAACTCTGTATTTTGAACCGGATAAGATCTTCCCGATTGTCATCCTGATCAAGGGCAGTGCCTGGCTCAAACAGGAAATGTACAAGGATATCCCGATGTTCGCGAAACTGGCGGAACGCGGCTTTGTGGTCGCTGTCATGGAATACCGGCACAGCGGCATCGCCACCTTCCCGGCCCAGAACATCGATGCCAAGAATGCCATCCGCTTCATGCGGGCCCATGCGGCAGAGTATTCCGGTGATCCGGACAACATCTTCCTGATGGGAGGCTCCTCCGGGGGCCATGTGGCTGTCATTACCGGCATGACCCTGGACAGTGACCTGTATGATGAACCGGACAGTGATGTCCCTGCCGATATCCGCGGCATCATCGATATGTACGGCCCGATGGAAATGACCATTCCCGCAGCTTTCCCGATCAATACAATGCAGGGCAAGCCCGGCACCCCGGAATACGCCCTGATCGGCTTCGACATGAACGAACACCCGGAAAAAATGGCGCCGCTGCTGGGGAAGACATACCTGGATCATGACTTTGCGCCGATGCTCATCATCCACGGCACAAAGGACAGAATGTGCAATTTTGAACAGACAAAGCGGTTCTACAATGACATGAAAGCGGCCGGCAAGGATGTGCGCCTGGTCATGATCAAGGGTGCGGATCACGGCGGCTCGGCCTTCTGGTGCAAAGAAGCACTGGATATTTACGAAGGCTTCCTGCGGCAGCACCTGCAGTAAACAAAAAGACCTCTTTTCCTGTATAAGGACCAGAGGTCTTTTTTTCTGTTATACGCGGGCTCAGGGCTGCAGGATCTGGGCAAACAGCTCATAGTTTTCAATTGCCCAGGGCTGGCAGAAGACCGCGAACTCGATCTTCCGGAAGATGCCCGCGAATTCCTTCAGTACCGTTCGGTAAGCGTCCGCCACAACCGCCGGGTTGTTATGGAATGCCCCGCAGCCGAAGGCCCCGAGCACCAGCGTGTCTGCCCCTTTCGCCGCCGCAGCCGTCAGCAGATGCCGGGCTCGGCGCAGATGGCACGCATACAGTTCCTCATCGGTCATCTCAGCGCTGTAATCTGCCGGCAGATACGGCTTGTAACGCAGGTCCGGGGCCGCGCAGGTCATGACATCGGTTTTTACCCGGTCTTCCCGGTCCAGCAGTTCCGGCAGGTCTGTATCGCTCTTGAAGATCACAACATCTTCCGTATAGATCAGGGTATCACTGGCCCGGGAGTCATGCCGTTCCCTGTGGAAGTCATAGAAACCCTGTTTCAGCGCCGGATCAGTCAGTACCGGATACAGTGTAGAGCACCGGCACAGGCACTCCTCCTGGGCCCCGGTCCCGCTGGTTACCCCGCCGCCGGGCTCAAACGCGTTGGCAAAGTTGAGCACGGCTGTCTTCGCTCCCGGGTATTCTTTCTTCAGATTGATGACGGCCTCAAAACTTCTGTTCTGCGTTACCGTCACTTCGGTATCAAACCTGAGTGTATGATCATATTCCGGATAGAAATCTTCCGGGATGATTTCCGTTTTCGCACGGGCCTCACTGATGGCTGTAATCAGTTCCGGATCCGTCTGGCAGTGCCGCATCGTATCCGCAAATACCAGCACTCTTTCTTCTCTTGTTGACATGACTGCTGTCTCCTTTCCGCCAGACACATCATAGCATAATAAAAAAATCCCTCCGTTTTCCGGAAGGATTCTTTTCTGTGTTACATCAGTTTGCGGAACATGGCTTCGAAGTCTGCCAGGGTGGCCGGCTTCGGGTTGCCCGGCGCGCAGGCGTCCGCGGCTGCGGATTCGCACAGGAACGGCAGGTCTTCTTCCTTCAGCTTCTCCAGCTTGGTCGGAATGCCGACATCAACGGACAGCTGCTGAACAGCATCGATCGCAGCCTTGCGGTATTCATCCGCACTCATGCCGGTGGTGTCAATATCGAACGCTTCAGCGATAGCCTTGAACTTTTCACCTGTGCATTCCTTGTTGAAGTCCATGACAATCGGCAGCATCATCGCGCAGGCAACACCGTGCGGGGTGTCATATACAGCACCGAGGGTGTGGGCCATGGAGTGGGCAATGCCGAGACCGACATTGGAGTAAGCCATGGCTGTGACATACTGCGCCAGCGCCATGCCTTCCCGGCCGTCCGGATCATTCGCGACAGCCTTGCGCAGATTCTTGGCAATCAGCTTGATTGCTTCGAGGTTCAGGCAGTCAGCCAGTTCCCAGGCAGCGCCGGTGGTGTAGCCTTCAATGGCGTGGGTCAGCGCGTCCATGCCGGTGGAAGCGGTCAGGCCCTTCGGCATGGATGACATCATATCCGGGTCAACAACAGCAACATCCGGGATATCGTTGGGATCCACACAGACGAACTTGCGCTTCTTCTCAACATCGGTGATGACATAGTTGATGGTGGATTCGGCACCTGTACCGCCGGTGGTCGGGACAGCAATTGTGAAGACTGTCCGGTTCTTTGTCGGCGCTACGCCTTCCAGTGAACGGACATCATAATATTCCGGGTTGTTGACGATGATGCCAATGCCCTTGCCGGTATCCATGGAGGAACCGCCGCCGATGGTGATCATGAAGTCAGCACCGGAAGCCTTGTAGGCATCCACACCGTGCTGGACGTTTTCAATGGTCGGATTCGGCTTGATGTCGGTATACAGTTCAAAGTCAATGCCATTGGCCTTGAGCAGGTCAGTTACCTTGGCAGTAACGCCGAACTTGACCAGATCCGGGTCAGAAGCGACGAACGCCTTCTTGAAGCCCTTGCCCTTGACGATGCCGGGGATCTCATTGATAGCCCCGTGGCCATGATAGGAACTGCCATT
>JAFOIT010000107.1 GCA_017420585.1 Solobacterium sp. | reverse complement strand
TGCCGGCATCTATGCGGGCAATACGCTGTTTCAGGACAAGCTGCTCTGGACGGCCCGCGGGTACCGGCGGCAGGGCATCGACTATGCCGAGATCAGCGACACCACGTTGGTAAAGCGGCATCAGGCGGTGGAAATGCTCCGGCAGGTCCATGCGGTCATGCCGAAGATCGAGCAGGAAACAGGGGTCCTGCTCCGGTTCCTGGCGGCGATCCGCAGAATCCCGCTGACCATCGTCCGGGACAATGTGACCGCAGCCGACTATCTGGAAGAGAATATCCGGGTGCTGCGGGGGATTGCGAAGGATCCGTATGTGGCCGGCGCGGATATTGTCGGGGAAGAGATCAACAGTATCCTTGAGCTGCGCCCGGTGATCCGGGAACTGGTGAAAATCGCGGCCGATGACGATACGTTTGTCATCCGCATCCATGCCGGGGAAAACGACAGTATGAAGGACAATGTGGCTGACAGTATCCGCTGTGTCAGGGAAGCCCTGGCCCCCGGACAGCCGATGCCGAAGGTGCGTATCGGCCACGGTCTGTATACGGCATCGCTACGCAGCGCGAAGGGCCGGCAGCTGATCAGTGACCTGCAGGAAGGCGGTGCGGTTCTCGAATTCCAGATCACTTCCAATGTCCGGCTCAATAACCTGAACAACCTGAAGAGTCATCCGCTGAAGCAGTATCTGCGGGCGGGGATCCGCTGCGTACAGGGGACCGACGGCGGCGCGCTGTACGGGACGGCAAGCATGGACGAGCAGCTGGCTCTGGAAAAACTGCTGGCACTGAGCCGTGAGGATCTGCTGAAAATGCGGCAGACCGAGGCGGAAATCCTGGCGGAAAGCCGGCAGGCGTTTGCCCGCAAGCAGGAAATACTTGCCGGACTGTCAGGGACAATGACCCTGGAAGAAATCCTGGCAGCGGATTCGGCGGTAAATGAAAACAGGGACCATCCGGCCGGCGCGGGCACACATCTCAAGGCGGCGAAGGAACTGGCCGGGCAGGTGCACGAAATGCCCTGGAACCGATTCCCGGTGATCGTGGCCGGGGGCAGCTTCAACAACCGGGGCCGGCACACCCGCATGAGCAAAGCCGGAAAAGCGGCCGTGGATGCCCTGCTGCAGCTGGATCCGAAGGAAGTGTTCTTCATCATCGGGCATACGCTGAGCGGATATGAAAAATACCTGCTGGAGCACAATGACAGGGGTTTCCGGATCTTTGCGGTTGTCCCGGCAGAACTGCGGCCGGAGGAAGCCCGGCGGCTGAAGCAGGCCGGGGTGGAGGTCCGGATTGCCATCGAAGCCTCGCCGATGGGCCTGTACAAGAGTTTCAATTATGAGATTTTCGAGCGCAGGCCGTTTGTATTGGTTGCCCTGGACGGCAACTCGGCCGGTGCCAACCTGATGCAGGAAGCCCGCAACAGCAAGGGCCGCGGGCACATCTATGTCAATCCGGGCTGTGCCCCGCTGCGGATCAAGGCAGCTTCCCTGCGCGGTTATGTCACCCTGCTGGAAGATCCGGGACAGATGGCAGAGGATATCCGGAAAATTGTATCGGACCCGGCTTCCATGGGACATCAAAAAGGGGAGGAAAACAGGAAATCCATGCAATAATACCATGGATGCTGTATAAAGGAGATTCTGGTTCATGTTGCGTAAATATGTTGCAGGGTTTATTGCCATGCGGTATGTACGGGCTGAGTTTGTTCTGGCTGTTTCTGTTCTGATTCTGGCATACATCAACGACAGGCTGTTTCCGGACAGGCTCCGTTATGGGATTCTGGCTTGTATAGCCGGGATTGTGGTAATTCTGATCATGTATGTCCGGGATCGGATCCGTACCGCCCGGCAGCTGGAAGGCATTCAAGATCAGGGTGAATACGAAAATGCCGTGGTGCTGGGAAATGCATTTTTTCTGGAAAACCGGGTTGCGGCATATGCCGGGGGAAATGTCATTGAGGACGATTATTCCGGCATCACGGACGCGGAACTGCTGACCGGCAGGAAAAGCAATCTGGCTGTCCGGCTGACCATCAGGGGGACGACATATGATGCACAGGCGGCGACCCCGCAGCAGGCAGAACGGCTGGCGGCCTTCCTGAAAAAGAAAAACCCGGAGATCCGGCTTCATGATCTGAAGACCAAAGGTCCGGGCACATGGAAATCCATTGACCTGGTGCCGGCCGAGCGGGCCGCGCTGGGCGGGTAAGAAGAAAATTACCGGGAAACCGGTTTTTTTCTTTCCCCGGCTCCGGGTTTGTATAAGCAACAGGCATGATAATATAAATCCAGAAAATGACGGAGGGTAACCATGAAAGATAAAATTGCAGCGCTGCGGGACAGTGCCAAAGTGCAGAAGGCCCTGCAGTTCATCCGGGAAGACGCGGAACACATTGTGGAACAGCAGATCAAGCTGGCCCTGATTCCGGCATATTCCAACCACGAGGAAAAGAAAGCAGCCCGCTTCCGGGAAATGATTGATGAAATGGGCTATGACACCATCCAGGACGA
>JAFOIT010000106.1 GCA_017420585.1 Solobacterium sp. | reverse complement strand
GAACTGCTGGAAAAGGCCGGTACAAAAATGCAGGCCTGGGCATCTTTCACCGAAGGCAGGAAACCGATCTTCGCCGACCCGCTGCTGAATGACATTGCCCGCAGGTACGGCCGCACTGCCGCCCAGATAGTCCTGCGGTATCAGCTTCAGAACGGCATCATGGTCATACCGAAAACCGCCCACCGGGACCGCATGGAAGAGAATCTCAACGTCTTTGATTTTATCCTGCAGCCGGAAGACATGCGGCTGATCGGGACCCTTGACCAGGGCCGCAGCCTGTTCAACTGGTACGGGGATGACTGGATGTAGAAAACGGCACAGCTTCAGCCATGCCGCAGATTTATATGAAAGATGAAAAGCCGCTGTGTGCGGCTTTTGTTTAACTGCTTACTTCTGTGTGAGGCCGGCAGTCCAGATATCGTATTTTGCCAGCGTCTGGCGCATCATGTCCTCCGGCGCAAGACTGCCGTGGTGCAGGATCGCGTCCAGCACAGCCGCCGAGAACCCGGATACATACTTGACATTGGACTCGCCGGCCGGCGCCGCGAAGTGGACGCGGCGGGCACAGACGTTCCAGTAGATGATCTCCGGCAGCGGGAAGCCGGCTGACTCGAACTTCCGCTTCATGGTCTCGTAGGTCGGGACATTGACCGTGCCGCAGTCGAACTCCATGTCGGAAATAATGACGACCCGCCGGACATAATCCGCTGCGGTCTCAGCCCGCCTGTCTGTGTTGTAAAGCAGATCATAAACTCTGGAAATATCGGTGTTGCTGCAGTCGTCATACCGATAAGCCGTGGCCAGCTTGTCATATAATGTATCGTTCTTTTTGAACGACACCATCTCCGGTTTTGACGAAAATGTGATGAAGCGGTTGTGGAACGGACCCTGCTGCAGCTCGGCAAACAGGATGGCGAGCGCTGTCGCGTTCAGCATGGGCAGGCCGTTGTCCCAGGTCATGGAACCGGAACCGTCACGGACCACGATCGTCTGCTCGGCACTGAAGGCGGACTTCATCTCATCCCATTTGACCTGCATGGCCTGCTTCTGCAAGTCGGTCATCCCCGGCTGGTATTCGGAGATGATCTGATAGGGATAGATCGCAGCAGCGTGAATCTTTGCCTTGCCCTCATTGACCGCGGCAATAAACGCTTTGTACCGTTCACCGTCGTTGCGCGCGAACGCCCGGCGGTACTTGTGCATGGCCATGGAAGGCACACCGGCATAGGAGAACGAGTAATCCTTCTCCCGCAGGTTGTTTTCGATGATGCTCCCCCGGCGCAGGGCCGAAAGCATCCGGCGGTATCCCGGCTCACTCATGCCGAGCCGTATGGCGAGATACCTGGCTGTTTTTCTGGCGGTCTTGCTGGAAGTATTGACTGACGGCAGCCATTTGGCCAGCAGGGACACAGTACCGTTCTCCCTGAGGGTCCTCCGGTCTTCAGCCAGCTGATCTTGAATGGCTGCGATAATGGCTGGTTCTGCCGGGGTCTTCAGACCAGCCAGCAGGTCATCCCAGCGTCCGCACGCCACAACCGCCGGGATCAGTTTTGCGGCATCCTGCGGATACATCCGGCAGTAAGCGGACCAGCACACCCGGAAGAGGTGCCGCTCGCCCAGGCCGCTCCGGACATCCCGCAGGTAGAGCAGGTTTTTCACTGCCAGGCCGTAGTCCTCGCGGAGGGCGGCCAGGAACAGCTTGCGGGCAGCTGACGGATTGTGCCGAAGGGCGCCCGCCGTGCCGTAAAAATCGAGATTGGTACTGCCGGTGCTGCGGTAGGCCGTATCACCGTTTTCGGTTTCGGTAACGCTGCTGTACTGCTGCAGGGCGGAAGTGATGCTGGTCAGAATATCCATGTTCTGTCCTCCTTTATTTTTTTTCAAGGTGCGTTTTTTTGCTTTGTCCTGTCTCGGACAATGTTCTCAGTCATCCACGCAAGTTTTTCTGCTGTCCGCACCTTTTCCCAGACACGTAAGTTTTATAAGCATTCCTCTCAAACGGCTGCTGGTGTCTGTTTCTTCCGTACTGCTGTTCCGGCTGTACAATCACAGTATACCGGGGTCCGGCAGACTGAAAAATTCTCAGATATGAAATTAATTTTGACCCCTGTATTTATGATGTTTATACAGTATTTCTGTTTATTTTCATTTTTATATGACCCCTTTTCAGGGGTTTGATACTTTTTCAAAACAAAAATCGCCTTCCTGAAACAAAAAAACCGGGGGTTTCCCTCCCGGTTCTTTACCGTGTTATTCCTGTGAATCGCCCGGATCACCACCGTCTGTCTCCGGTGCTTCCGGTGCCTGGTCATCCGGTGTGTAGGTGCCCATCAGCCGTTCCCGCTGTTCCTGGGCAGCCGCCACCACTTCCTTCTGCAGGGCCGCTTCAGCCGCTGACCTTCTCTTTTCTTCCTCAGCTTTTCTGAGTCTTCTCTTCTTTCTGAAATGTCTAATGATCATCACTATCACCACAATCAGCAGTACCAGGATGGCCGCTGCCGCAATCAGGATCTTCCGGACCAGCTTATCCATTGAGGAACTGTCCACTTCACCCAGCTGCGCATTGTCATACGTAAATGCGGAATATTCTTTGACCGGAGTGCCGCCCGCCTTGACGATGTAGGCATCCACATCCCTTGCGACCAGTTCAAACGGCCGCGGGCCGCCGGTCAGCAGGGCTGTATGGAAGGCCACTTCATCAAACTTGTCCCCAAGCGACTGCTGGGCCTTGTCACGCTGGTTGTAGAATTCCAGCATGCCGTAGCCATAAGGGATAATCGTGCCGGGCATGCCGACAACCGCGTCATACAGCGCCTGGGCGGTATCCTTGCTGTAACCGTAGTCAACGATGTGTGCCAGCAGTTCATCCACCGTCCAGCCCAGGCCGTTGACACCCAGGTCTGCCAGGGCATTCAGCACATAGCCGACAAAGACATCGGCTCTGTTGACAACGGCAGAGTATTCATCCAGGCCGCTCTTGGTCAGCATCCGGCCTTCGACATACTGGGCCCAGCCTTCCTGATAGCCCATGATGGAAAGATCGTGCCGCAGCGGGTTCGGGTTTGTATTCAGGTACCAGGTGAACTGATACAGATGGCCCGGATATCCTTCGTGGGCCAGCGTATAGTACAGCGTGGTATTGTCGTCGCCGACGATATCGGCGTTGATCTTGATGACGTTGTCGGTGATGTCATCGACCGGGGTGGTCATGTAATACGCCATCGTGGACGGGTTGGCAACACTGGGATCCAGATATTCCGCAGTATAGTTGACCGCCGGTCCTTCCGGGAAGTCTTCCAGGTGGGCCTTCAGATATTCCAGAATCTCCACAGGCTCCTTCATTTGAACCGAATGAATCTGGCGCCGCCGGCCGTTTTCGTCAAATCCGTACTTATAGATGCTGTTCATGGCCCATTCCCAGGAACTGGCCAGGGCCTTCTCGCACTCCGCAACCATTTCCTCAACCGTCAGGTTTGTGCTGGTCTTGTAGCGGGCCAGGGCTGTGAAATACTCCTTGCCGTTGG
>JAFOIT010000105.1 GCA_017420585.1 Solobacterium sp. | reverse complement strand
CATCGACTGATATCCGGCCGGTTTCCGCCATCTGGATCAGCTGACGGATTTCATAGCGCCGCAGCCGGCGGTATTCGCCCTGCCGCAGTCCCTGGCAGTCCAGGAAGCCGTATTTCTTCCGCTCCAGACGGGTGACGGAATGGTGGAAGTATTCCATCATCCGCTTGATCTCCCGGTTGCGGCCTTCATAAATCATGATTGAGAAGATGGTCTTCATCTTCTTTTCATTTACGGAAATGATATGGATGGAAGCCGGCAGGGTCATGCCTTCTTCCAGCGGGATCCCCTTGCGCAGGGCCGCAATTTCATCCGGCAGAAGAATACCGTCAATCGCCGCTTCATAGACCTTCGGTACATGGCTGCGCGGATGCATCATGAGATTGGCAAAATCACCGTCGTTTGTCATGATCAGGCAGCCGGTCGTATCATAGTCCAGCCGGCCGACCGGAAAGATTCTTTCCTTAACATCCGGCATATAGGTCAGCACCGTGTCCCGGCCCTTTTCATCACTGACCGTGCATACGGTTTTCTTGGGCTTATTAAGCAGGAAATATACTTTTTCTTCCCGGCGGATCGGTTTCCCGTCCACTTCGATCAGATCGCCCCGGGAGGCCTTTGTGCCGAGTTCCGTCACAACCTGCCCGTTTACCCTGACCCGGCCGGATGTGATCAGCTCCTCTGCCTTGCGGCGGGATGCGATACCGGCTTCGGCAATCAGTTTCTGCAGTCTTTCTTCCATATATTTCCCTCTTTCAGTGTCTGTTTCTTGTCCTGCCCCAGTAGGCGCTGCCGGCTTTGGAATAGTCATTCATCAGCACCACCGGGATGCGGGCAAACCGCTTGTCCTCCGCCGCCAGGATCGCCGCCGCGCTCAGCCGGCGCCGGCCGTCCACGCAGCAGTAGCCTTCGTCTGTCCGGTTGACCCTGACCGGGATGGCAATCCCGCGGGTACGGATGCTGTCAACCAGCTCCGCCGTCACCGGTACGGTTTCATAGGTTATCTCACTGATCTCTACGATCGTGTTGATCATGGTTTTCCTCCCGGTAATCATCAATCCGCAGGATCTTTGTCTCATACAGTTCCAGGGCCTGGGTAAACTCAATCAGCGGGTCCGGACCGTTCTCCAGTTCTTCTGTTTTGATAATGCGCTCAGCTGCCACCCGGCGCTCATTCCGCTGTTTCCAGTAACGGTATCCGAGAACTGCCAGGATGACCAGCAGGATCGAGCCAACGGAGATATATACCCGGTATTTTTCAAAGTCACGGGACTGGGTTGCCACATTCAGCACTTCCACCGGATCCTCCGACACATACAGATTCGGGGTCAGCCTGGATATCAGCATGTACTCACCGTTGCCGCGGGTCATGAAACTGACGGTGTTGGCGGTCTGCCGGGTGTAGCAGCGAACCACTTCATCCCGGTCCCGGTCATAGTACAGCACGGTGAAAACCTCACCCTCACGGGCATCTGCCGGCTTGGCAATGCTGACAACGACCGGATTGGTCAGTTCAAACAGTTCATAGTTCCGCCGGACACCGAATTCGAACTGGTCCCGTACATCATTCTGCAGATAGGCGGCCTGCGCATTCAGCGCTTCCCCGGCCCGTTCGGATACGCCCTTGAGCATCTGGACTCGGTAAGTATCCTCCAGATACTTCCGCCGGTTCAGGGAATCACCCAGCGGCACAGCCGCGGTCAGGCCCGACACCTGCACATCATAGACATTGTTGTCAATGCTGTAGCGGATTCTGTCGCCGATTGCGGAACGCATCACATTATCAAGGATCCGCATCTGGCTCTGGGTCAGATACGGCAGCCGGGCCGCATCAATCATTTCCTTGACTGCCAGGATATCCGCTGTTTCCTTCTCACTCAGGGTTTCACTTTCCCCATAGCTGTCAATAAGACGCAGCACTTCCCGCCGGACGCTGTCCTGGACTGTGGCACTTTCGTCGCTGACCCGGATCTCATAATCCGTTTCGCAGCCGGCGTAGTTTACCCGGACGGTCTGCGTGCCTGCGGCGGAAAGATCAAAGCCGCTGACCATATCCGTCGTCAGTTCTGTATCCATTGATTCATCATCACTGAAATAAACTGTGAGAGTCCCGCCGGACAGATCGATCCGCTCCCCGGACGCATATTCCTGTCTGGGCAGCTGCGTGATCTCAATATGGTCAACATCGCGGTAAACCGCCTGATACTCTGCCTCTGTGCCTGCCGCCGTGACCTCCGGGGTCCAGCCGCTGAACAGCGCCTTTTCCTTCACCGGCACTGCCGCAGCCGGGACTGCCCCGGCCGGCAGGCTGTATGCGCTGGCCTGCGCACTGCCGGGGAACATACCGCCCTGACCGTCAAACCGGACCGCCGTCATTTCCTGATCCGTTCCGGTTCCGGCACTGATCATCGTTACGGCATCAGCGCGGATCCAGGCCCGGTCCCGGT
The DNA here is from genome assembly GCA_017420585.1 of Solobacterium sp. Taxonomy (GTDB): domain Bacteria; phylum Bacillota_I; class Bacilli_A; order Erysipelotrichales; family Erysipelotrichaceae; genus Bulleidia. The sequence goes on along the minus strand of JAFOIT010000105.1, from coordinate 7,837 downwards.
CAAAATCATATGCATATACCAGGTCCACGCTGCCCTGTTCGTTCAGGGTCGCTTCGGACTGGATCTGGTACCACAGCATGCCGTTTTCTTCCTGTTCATCCAGGATGATGAAAACCTGGTCCGCTTCCGGATCCATGCGGTAAAGGACATCACTGTACAGCGATGGCCGGGCATAGACAGCTACCCGGTCCACGCCGTTATTGACAGCCAGCCGGCAGCGGCCGTAATCGGGACTGCCGAAAGCCTCATCCAGATGCCGGTAAGCGGCCGCCATCTTTTCGCCCCAGTACGGATCGGAAGAATAGCTGACATTCATGCCGGCAGCCAGGTTGCCGAAATAGCTGCCGTGGAACTGCGGCTTCATCGGGCTGCAGTAAGTGCCCGAAATATAGTATTTTGCGTGGGCATAGACCGAATTCTCACGCCGGGTGAAGCGGCCTGCCTGGGCCTCTTCGTCGGTGTCATATGCCGCGTGGGAGAACAGATTGTTCCGCGCGTAGCAGAGTGCATTCCGCCCGGCAGCGGATTCCTGCATGCTGACCGCCAGCATCATCATCGCGTTGGCCCCGTATTCATACTGATACTGCCAGAAGGCATCCGTCACCCCGTACAGCTGGCTGCGGCTCAGATTGTCATCCACCCCGTCCTTGTCATCGTCACGGTAGCTGTTCATGGCCCCGTGGATGCCGGCCGTATCCTGCAGATACAGCGCGAACTCAGCCGGCGATACAGCAGTCAGGGTGCGGTGCGGGACAAACTGATAGTAGTCATAGTACGGTTCTTCCGGATTCAGGCTGTTTGCCCGGGTATCCCACAGATAATCATTCAGCATGATATCGAGCTGGTCTTCCGGATAGAAATAATGACCGTCATAACTGTAATAGGTGCTGCCCTCACTGAGGCCTGACGGCGCCGGGCCGTGGTCAATGACCGCCGCGTAATTGTCGGTGCCCATGTCCGTCTTGATCTCGTGATAGAGCCGTCCGGATGTGACCGTATAGGCACTCAGCCGGGTAGACAGGTTCTGCACCGGTATGATTGTGACATTATCGATACTGGTACGGCCCTTGGCCCCGGCCTGCAGGAATTCAACGTTCTGCCCGTTGGCATCCGTGCCGAGATATGCCGCATCAGCCGCATCACAGCCATTGGTAAAGCCCTGGGTGCCGGCAGTGACATATGTGAAGGCCACATCGACACTGCAGCTCTGGGCAACCCGGAATGACAGGATGCCGTATTCCGTTTTCATGACCTTGCCGTTGTACGTAATGCCCAGATTGTCCGCGCTGTCAGCCAGCTGCCGGAACATCGAGTCAGCCGTCCACCAGCTGGTATAAACATCCTTCTCCTCACCCGTCGCGAAATCGACCAGGTGATAAAGATCATCAGGCGCTTCGGGTGTCTGTTCCCCTTCCGCCGCGGCCGGCACACGGGAAAACAGCAGGAAGATCAGTCCTGCCGCAGTCAATAACCCGGTTTTTCTGAGAATCTTTCGGATTGTCATCATCAGTACCTGTAAAGTCACTCAATATATATCAGCATGTTCATCGGCAGGGCCGCATGCTGGCTGAAGAATTCCTCAGCAGACATCACCATCCGGGTCCGCCCGTAAACCGCGTTGAAGAAATGGAAACGGTTGTCCCCGATCTTTTCGTATGCCGTATAGTGGGAGCCGTGCCGGTGAATATACAGCAGGATGCCGTAGCGGCTCTTCTTCATCGCTTCCTGGACAGCCCGCCGGCTGAACACTGTCAGATGCACCGGCAGACCGCGCCGTTTCAGCCAGAAGTACAGTGTATAGACGTCCTGGCCGAACACCTTGCCGGTCGGATCAAACATGCTGAGGGCCTTTGAGGCTTCCTGCATGGTGATTTCATGACCGTACAGCCGGAACAGGTTATATGCCGCAATCCAGCCGCAGCCGCGTTCTTTTGTATTGAACAGGCCGAAGCCGAGTTCTTCCATCTTGCCCTGGTGGATAATGAAGCCTTCTTCATCAAAGACATTGTCTTCCACCCGGTAGCGCCACGGCTCCACCAGCCGCTGCCATTTGCGGCCTTTCTGGTAATAGAGCTGATGCGAGAGGATCTCGCGGACCATGCGGGCTGCCGGGGTGCAGTAAATCCGGTGCGGATGGCAGGTCCGGATGATCATGGCGTTCATCTGCAGCAGCAGCCGGTACAGGTCTTCCTGCTGCCAGCCGTCATCAGGCAGCTGCAGGGAAAACCGCACCGTATCCTTGTCTTCCATCCAGAAGCGGAAAATACCGACTGCCCGGTTCTCATGCAGAACGGCGCAGGACCAGGATTCCTGTCCGAGCGGACAGCGCGAAAAAGCAGGCCACAGCGAACGGCCGGCAGTCACTGCCGCTCTGGCCAGCATGGAAACCTGGGTGCTGAGAACGAATTTCTTACTGTAGGACGGCATCGTCATGATCCTTCAGATAACGGATCGCCTTCCGCAGCAGCATCGCATCGTTGTCAAAGGTCAGCACCGCCACCGCGTCCAGCAGGGAGACCCAGCAGATCTCCGAAATTTCTTCTTTCTGCCGCTTCTGCTTTCCGCCGGTCACTTCCGCCATGAAGTAAACAACGTCCTTCATGACACCCGGCCGCGGACTGTAGTGGGTTTCATCACGGAATTCCCCGTATCTGCGGATTTTGTATCCCGTCTCTTCCCGGACTTCCCGGAAGGCCGTCTCAAACTCAGTCTCATCCCCTTCCACATGCCCCTTGGGGAAACCCCAGTGGCCTGCGTTCTGCCGGACGATCAGCGTTTTGATCTGATCATCCTGATGATCGATGAGTATTGCTCCGCATGATTTTTCCCGTTCTTCCATGCGTCATTCCTCCCTGTACCCATACAGTATACCATATTCACCCTCTGCAGACTTCCTCCCCGGACAAAAGAAAAAGCCCGCTGTCCGCGGGCTGCTGCTGTTAACCTCTGAAGAAATTCGGAATGCCGGAATCATCGGCGATTTCTTCGACTTCTTCCTTGGCGTGGCCGCCGAAACCGATCTTGTCGTCATCCTGGTTGGCAACGACATCCTGGACCGGGCTGGCCTGGGAAGCCGGACGGTCGGTCTCGATCAGGGACGGCTGCGGCAGGTCGAAACCGGTCGCGATGACGGTAACGATGATGGAATCACCGATCTTGTCATTGATCGCCACACCGAAGATGATATCGATATCGCTGTTGGCTGCTTCACGGATATAATCGACTGCTTCCTGGGCATCATAGGCAGACATCGAGGCACCGCCGGTAACGTTGACGATCGCACTCTTTGCGCCGGTGATCTGGGCTTCAAGCAGCGGGGACTGAATCGCCTTCAGAGCCGCTTCCTGGGCCTTGTTGTCGCCGGTAGCCATGCCGATGCCGATCAGCGCGCTGCCCTGGCCTTCCATGACACTCTTGATATCGGCGAAGTCCAGGTTGATCATGGCCGGTACGGCAATCAGGTCTGTGATTGTCTGTACGCCCTGACGCAGGATGTTGTCTGCTTCCTTGAAGGCATCTTCAAACGGAATATGACCGATGACTTCGAGCACCTTGTTATTGGAAATAATAATCAGACTGTCAACATATTCTTTCAGCTGTTCCAGACCCTGTTCTGCCTGGATCATCCGGCGTCTGCCTTCAAAGCTGAACGGCTTTGTAACGATACCTACGGTCAGGCATCCCAGTTCCTTGGCAATCTTGGCAAACAGCGGGGAAGCACCGGTACCTGTACCGCCGCCGAGACCGGCTGTCAGGAAGATCATGTCTGCACCTTCCATTGCCTTGCGGATCTCTGCTTCGCTTTCCACAGCTGCCTTGCGGCCGTTGTCCGGGTTTCCGCCGGCGCCGAGGCCTTCATTGCCCAGCTGGATCTTATTGCTTACAGGGGAAATGTCCAGTGCCTGCAGGTCTGTGTTGGCCACATAGAACTCAACGCCCTGTACGCCTTCCTGTACCATTCTGTTGACTGCGTTGCTGCCGGCACCGCCGATGCCGAAGACCTTGATCTTGGCAATCTGATTATACGAAAACTCTGTCATACTCATGTCCTCTCTTATTTCCTGCCGTCAAGGAGTACTCTCCTCAACTTGTTTGTCAGTGTATCTTCCTGTTCCGTCCCGTTCTTTTCCCGTTCCCGGTACGATACCGCCTTCAGGAACGCTTCCATATCAAGGCTTGTATCGGTGTAGCCGGAAATGGGCAGTTTGTCCTTGTAGGCATAGAACAGACCCAGGCACGCAGTGAGTCCGGCATTTCTTCCTCCCAGTGTTTCCGGGATGTAATTGCGGACTTCACACTTAAGACGACGCTGCAATTCCACATCAAGTCCTTGCATTTCGCCGCCTTCTCCCGTAATTATAACGGCAGTCGGACCGGCTTGCAAGATTGATCCACACAATTCACCGATGCTGTTCAGCCATTCGTCAACCCGCGGTCTGATGCAGTCATAAAGTTCCATTTCATTGATCTTTCTGGTCTCGCCGTTCTCGGCCCAGATGTATACCGGATTGGCGGAAGCGGAACGTTCATCCAGCCGGACACTGTACTTGACCAGTTCCGTGGCCACATCTCCCTTGAGACCATAGGCATCCACGGCTGCCCCGGCGATGGTGCCGACCCCGAACGGTTCGATCATGCAGGCATTCAGCTTGCCTTTGGTGATCAGGCCCAGGGTTGTATTGTCGCGCTCCATCTTGAGCACAATGACGTTCTGGTTGACAGCCTGTTCAAACAGGGCGGCTTCCTTGGCCACCGCGAAGATGTCCAGGTAGATATCCATGACCTGCAGGCCGGCCTTCTCCACACAGTTGACCAGGTCAAACGACAGTTTGCGGTCCGCGCACAGCAGATCGATATCGACTGTCATCTCATAGGCTTTCTCACCGATCGGCATGCGCCGGCTGGTAATACCGTTGACTGTGTACTTGACACAGACGGTCTGGATCAGGGCGTAGTTCTTGTCGATCTTGATGGCTTCCGCTTTCCGCATCGCTTCCCGTACATCTTCCACCGTGATCGTCCCGTCAATGCCGGTGATCTTGACCGTGGAACGCAGGGAGTGACGCTTCATGTTGTGTGACGGCAGACCGAGAATAACTTTCTTTACCGGTGCGCCGATCATCTTCTCGGCATCGGCCGCAGCCTTGCGGATAGCTTCAATAACAGCTGTTTCATCGGTCACAGCATTGTCTGCCAACCCGCTGACCGGTACCCGCTCCACTTTGATGATATTGAACCGGGTATTGAAAAACTCGCCGACAATGAGCCGAACTTCATGATCTGTTATTTCAACTGCTGCAAAAATCTGTTTGTTGTCCACAGTAAAACTCCTTTTTGCGATATACGAAAGTATTTTATCACGGGACAGCCAAAATGAACATCATTTCATCACGTTCCGCCGCCGGTTCCGCTGATTTTTTTCCTGTTCCCGTATATAAATAATCTGTTGCATTTCGATATGAACCGTGATACTCTAATTAAGCGATTAAAGTAAGGAGGTTATGGTCATGTCCAGAGTTTGTGCCGTATCCGGTAAAAAAGCTATGTCGGGAAACAGGCGTTCTCATTCCCTGCGTGCTACCCGCCGCAAGTGGAATGTCAACCTGCAGAAAGTTCATATGATTGTTGACGGTAAGCCGCAGACAGTACGCATTTCCGCCCGCGCCCTGAAGACCCTGAAGGCCGGTGCCAGAACTAAAGCTGCAGCAGCCCCTCAGGCAGAGGCAGACAACGCTTAAAAAAAAGGATTTCGCTAAGAAATCTTTTTTTTGTCTTCTGCCCGGATCACCAGCATGCAGCCGCTGTGGATGGTCAGGATCCCCTTTTCCCCGCTGATTTCATTGGACAGGCCGTACAGTTCTTCCGGCCCGATCATCCGATGGTCCAGCGGATACTTCATGCCGGCCAGCGAGATTTCGCTTTCAGTCAGCGCAAAAAGCGAAAAATACCGGTATGACGGAACAAATTCATAAACCCCCGGCCCGAGCGCCTGTACTTCATTCTGCTCATCCTGCAGGATAACCGTGCCCGGGTTTTTTTCCGCCAGCCGCAGGTTTACCACGGTATGGTCAGCCCGGCCGCCAAACGGATTCCAGAGCACGATCCGGTGATACCCGCGCCGTTTTGCTTCGCGGACTGCCGCCTCGCTGTCGCTGTCATCCTTGACCGGGTGCAGGCGGATGACCTCATCACTCCACTGCGCAATCAGCCGGAATTCCTCTTCTGACACCGAATCAAAATCCCCCAGTGCCAGGGTCATGCGGATCCCGCTGCGGGCCAGCACCAGGGCGCCGCGGTCAGCCCCGATATAGTCCCCGGCAAAGACCGGTACGCGGTCAGCCAGGCCCAGGACAATCATGCAGCTATCCGACAAGGGAACTCACCGCTTTCCGGATATCGTTTTTAAAGATGTAGGAACCGGCCACCAGTACAGCGGCCCCGGCCTGCCGGCAGAGTCTGCCGGTTTCTTCGTTAATGCCGCCGTCCACTTCAATCAGGGCCCGGCTGCCGGTCAGGTCCAGCCAGCTGCGCAGGATCATGATGCGCTCACCCGCTTCCGGTATGAATGCCTGGCCGCCGAAACCCGGTTCCACGGACATGATCAGGAACAGATCAAAATCCTTCAGGAACGGCTTGAGAACCGTAAGATCCGTGCCCGGCTTCAGGGACAGGCCTGCTTTTGCCCCGCGCTCATGGATCATGGCAGCCAGGGCATGGATATCGTTTTCATTATCCATTGCTTCGACATGGAACGTAATGATGTCAGCCCCGGCATCCAGGAAAACGCCGGCAAAAAACGCCGGATCGGTCACCATCAGATGCACATCCATGGTATGTCTGCATACTTTCCTGAAGCCTTTGAGAATATCAGGCCCGAACGTCAGGTTCGGTACGAAATGACCGTCCATCACGTCGAAATGGATCCATTCCGCTGCCGAAGCATTCAGTTCATCCACCTGTTCCTTCATCCGGGAATAATCCAGGGACAAAACCGAAGGTGCAACAATCATATATAACGCTCCTTCCGCTGCTTGATCAGCTTCGCGATGCTGAGATAGTTATCATATCTGGTCTGCGGGATCGTGCCGGCCGCCACAGCCTGCTTGACCGCACAGCCCGGCTCATCCATGTGCATGCAGTCATTGAACCGGCAGTGCCCGAGATACGGCTGGAACTCGAGTACACTCCAGGCCAGGTCATCCAGTGACATATGGTTGAATTCCAGCGAACTGAAGCCCGGGGTGTCAGCCACCAGCCCCCCTGCCACTTCGTGCAGTTCATTGTGTCTGGTCGTATGCCGGCCGCGCCCGAGTGCTTTGGAGATTTCCTGGGTAGCCAGGTGGAAATCGGGATTCAGTCCGTTCAGCAGGGTCGACTTGCCGGCCCCGGACTGTCCTGTCAGTACGGATATTTTCCCTTTCAGGACATCACCGAGCTGCGGCTCCAGCACATCCTTCCGGGTCCGGATGACTTTCATCGGTCCCTGCTCATATTCACGGATGGCCTTTTCAACCTCTTCCGGTATGCCCAGGTCCGTCTTTGTCACACATAGCAGCGGCGCCACCCCGGCATGCACAATCAGAAAACTGAGCCGGTCCACCAGGGCCGTGGAAAAATCCGGATCCCTGACACTCATGACAATAATGGCCTGATCCACATTGGCTACCGCCGGCCGGATCAGCCGGTTGCGCCGGGGCAGGATCTTCTGGATGGCCCAGCGACCGTCAATCTGCTCGATTTCCACCTCATCCCCGGCCAGCGGCACGGTCTGCAGGCGTACTTTCCCCATGACCAGGGCATCGAGACGCTCACCGTTATCCGTCAGCACCTGGTAGTT
>JAFOIT010000104.1 GCA_017420585.1 Solobacterium sp. | reverse complement strand
CCATGGTCAAGGAACCGAAGGATCTGAAGGATGTCATCCCGCCGGCGATGGATTCCCTTTATGTCAGCCGGACCCTGGAACTGACCGAGCGGGTGCTGAAGTTCTATGAGGACGAGGATATCCCGTCCTTTGTGACCAGCTTCGCGCCGATCTTCTCCCTGCGCCACCGGCTGGAGGACAACGACCCTGACCACCGCGACGTCATGGGCGAGCTGTTCGCGGCTGACCCGCAGGCAGCGTATGACGGCATGAAGACCGTGGCCGAGAGAACGATGGAAATCCATCAGAAACTCTTTGATGAATTCCCGCTGGACGGCATCTACTTCAGCGTAAACAACCAGAATTCTGTGCTGAGTGATGAACTGTACCGGGAAATCGCCGCCCCGATCGAGAAGGAAATGATCGCCGACATCAACAAGCACGGCATCACTTTCATGCATATCTGCGGAACCCGGGGCCAGACCAACAACCTGAAGCTGTTCACTGACTATGATTTCGCGGCCGTCAACTGGGCGGTCTACTCCGAGAACATCTCCCTGAAGGAAGGGAAGGAACTCTTCGGCGGGAAACCGGTCATGGGCGGCTTTGCCCAGACCGGGCTGATCTATGACGGCACCGAGGAAGCCATCAAGGCAGAGGTGAAGCGGATCCTGGACGAGACCGGGCAGCTGGGCGTCATGATCGGGGCCGACTGCACGGTGCCGATGGATATCGACGAGAAGCACTTCGTATGGGTCCGGGAGGCAGCGCAGGAATACGCTGCGGCGCATCGCTGATGGCAGTCAAACCACTGTCGGAGAAGGCGCTGGCAAAGAAGTACGCGGAAGCGGGCTGGTCAAAGGACAAGCTCGCTTTCCTGCATGACTTCTTCCTGGCCGGGGCCAATCTGTACGGGACCTGCACGGTCCAGGATCTCTGGGATATATATAAATTCCTCGGGGAACATGTGAAGCTGCCGAAGCTGCAGCGGAAGGACATGGTCACCTTCTCGGCTATTGCGCGCCGCGACAGGCTGCCCTATGCCGTTTATGAAATCGATGAGATTTACGGGGATGAGGAGCGGAAAGAGACGGAGCGCATGATCGTTCATAAGGACCTGGTCGGCTCCGGGTATTACCGCTTTGATGATGTCTACCGGCTGAGTGACCGCCAGCTGAACAAGCCGTTCTATGTTCCGGATGACTACATGAGCTATGCCGAGGCGGAACCGTCACCGGCGGAAAACGCCCTGCGCGGGTATCTGGACGAACTGCAGGGCATGACTACGCACAGCCGGACAGCGGCCGCGGAGGAAATGTTCCGGCAGCTGCGGCGTGCGGTCATGACCGGCTTCCCGGATACGTCCCATGCGATCCGGATGCTTACCGATCAATTGAGTGGAACCGGGACGGGACCGGATGAGGAAGAGACCCTGAAGCTGCTGGAACTGGTGACGGCTTACAACAACAGTTCCCATCTCTGGCTCAACCGGGGCTGGGCGCCGCAGGACATGCGGCAGCCGGCCGGGGCTGCCCCGACCCTTGTGCTGAGTCCGGAAATCAAAAGGATGCTCGCCGAGAACGGCATCAGCGAGGATGAATTCCTCGCCATGCTGGCCGGCCGGGGCATCAACACACTGAAAAGCTGAGATGGAAAAGATAAGGATCCGGCTGGTCCGGCCGGAAGAAAAACACCGGGAAGCGGCGATGGCTTTCCGGCAGGAGTTCTTTACGCACGGGGAAACGGTCATTGACGGCAGTGAGCTGCTGGACCGCACGGAAGGCTATGATGCCTGGCTGGAGAGTATCCGCCGCAATGTCTGTCCTGATACCGTCAGTCCGGACTGGGTGCTGACCGATACGTACTTCGCGGTTGATGAAGACGGGCAGATCGTCGGCATCATTGACCTGCGGCATGAGCTGAACGATTTCCTGCGGGACCTGGGCCACTGCGGCTACAGCGTGCGGCCTTCTGCCAGACGAAAGGGCTATGGGGCAGAGATGCTCCGGCTGCTGAAGCAGGAAGCCCGCAAAGCAGGCATGACACACCTGCAGATGTCCGTCATGCCGGACAATACACCCTCCGTGAAGATCATCCGGGGCGCCGGCGGGGTCTGGCAGCGCAGCTTCGTGTTCGCCGGTCAGACGGCCGATATCTACACGATTGACCTGTAAAACGAATAAAGCACCCTGTCATGTGACCGGGTGCTGTTTTTTTACCGGCTCATGGCAAGGGAAGCCATGGCCAGGATGTCTTCCTGGGTTTGGGCCCCGGCCAGGAAACCGGACGGGTGGCAGAAGATCGCGGTTTTGATCCCGGAAACCTTCTGCAGCTCCTCATAGCGCAGGCCGTACCAGGCTGCCGGCAGCGGGTGGCGGTAACTGGTGCGGTCATCACTGTCGCTCAGGGCACACTGGATATTCCAGCCGCCGCGCAGGGCCGGTGAGATGACATACCAGATATCGTGGGCCTTCGGGTTGGAGCTGCTGTACAGGATGCCTTCCCACGGGGCGAATTCATCCAGGATGAGCAGGTGGTTGGCCGAGTAGTCGATGGCCCGCAGTATATAGTCACGCCCTTCCATGGAACTGATGATGCTGTCGATGCGGTTGATCACGATGTCCTTCGCGGCCCCCACGGCATCCATGAAGGCTTCGTAATAATCCATGCCGGAATTCCACGGCGGGTTGTAGTCCTTGATCATCTGCGAAATCGTGAAGGGGGTGTGGGCCGCCGCGACGATGTCCGCCTTGTGGGCATCCTGGACATACGGCAGCTCCTGCAGCACCCCGCTGACCGGGTTGTAGCCGTTGTCATCCGCGTCGATGCCCAGGATCAGCGATGTTTCCAGCCGCCGGTAGACGCTGTCCATCCAGCGTTCCGGGCAGTCCATCTCCGCCAGGATCTCCCGGTAATACTTCCGCCAGACCAGCCCGCAGGCCGCGTAGGGGATATTCGTGTTCGGGTGGGTGCCGTTGTGTTCCTTGTTTTCCGGCGTGTGGTGGTCGAGTTCACCGCCGCCGATATCAAAGATGATCCAGCTGCCGTCATCGGCCGGCAGGTCAAGATCACTGCCCCGGGTAACATGGATTTCCTCCGCCATCAGGGACAGCAGGGCTGCGGCGAAGACATCATCGGCGTGGAACAGGCCGTCATGAGTATACAGATTCAGAAAAGGGCGCATGAGATTCCTCCGTTTCTCCAACAGTTATATCATACCCGCCCGAGGCGGCCAAAGTCTGCTATAATTTGCTGGATATGAGAATAGTAATACAACGCGTAACGGAAGCCTCCGTCACGATTGACGGCGAGGTGCATGGAAAAATTGATACGGGCTTTCTCCTGCTGGTCGGCGTAAAGGATGAGGATAACGAAGAAACCGCAAAACGGCTGGCTGACAAGATTGCCCACATGCGGATTTTCGAGGATGAAAACGGCAAGATGAACCTGTCCCTGGACCAGGTGAACGGGGCAATCCTTTCGATTTCCCAGTTTACCCTGTTTGCGGACTGCCACAAGGGCAACCGGCCGAGTTTTGCCAAAGCCGGCGCCCCGGAGCACGCGAAGAACCTGTATCTGTGGTTCAACGACTACCTGCGGCAGGAATACGGGCTGCGGGTGGAGGAAGGCATCTTCGCGGCGGACATGAAAGTGCGCCTGCTCAACGACGGCCCGGTCACGATCCTGCTGGATTCCGACACACTGTGAGGACAAACGCATGGGAGAGATTATTTACGGCACGGAATTATCGGCCGAAAGAAAACAGAAACTGAAGGAACGGGTGGACGGCATCCGGGCCCAGGGCAAGCGGATCCCCTGCCTGGCGGTCATTTCCGCCGGTTCGGATGCGGCTTCGGCTTCGTACATGCGGGGCCGGCAGAAGGCCTGCGATGAGGTCGGCATCCTGACGAAGGTCATCGTCCTGCCGGAAGGAAGCCGGCAGGCGGATCTCGAGAATGCCATTGCCGAATGCAACGATGACAGCACGGTGGACGGCATCCTGCTGCAGCTGCCCCTGCCGAAGGGCATGGATGAGGAACGGGCCCTGCGGCTGATTGATCCGGCCAAGGACGTGGACGGCCAGCATCCCCTCAACGTGGCAAGAATGCACCTGAACAAACCCGGCTTTGTGCCCTGCACGCCGCGGGGCATCATGACCGTCCTGGCCCGCATGGGGGCGCCGCTGGACGGCTGCCAGGCCGTGGTGGTCGGGCGGTCCTCGCTGGTCGGCGCGCCGGTGGCGAAGCTGCTGCTCAACGCCAACGCAACGGTAACGACCTGCCATTCCCACACGAAAAACCTGGCGGAAGTCTGCCGGCAGGCGGATGTGCTGGTCGTGGCCATCGGCAAGCCCCGGATGATTACCGCTGACTATGTCAAGGAAGGGGCCTATGTTGTGGATGTCGGCGTGAACCGGCTGCCGGACGGGAAACTGTGTGGTGATGTGGACTTTGACGGCGTGTTCGACAAGGTGTCGGCCATCACCCCGGTGCCGCGCGGCGTCGGCCCGATGACCACATGCATGCTGCTGGAAAATACAATGAAGGCATATGAGGAACGTCAGGTATGGTAGATCAGGAATACGGTCTGTATGATATCGTGGAGATGAAAAAGGAACACCCGTGCCACAAAT
>JAFOIT010000103.1 GCA_017420585.1 Solobacterium sp. | reverse complement strand
CTACTTCAATAACCTCCGGCCTGCTTACTCTCTGAATTACAAAACCCCACTTCAGTTCAAAACTGAAATGGGGTTCTAGGGCTTTTTTTGATCTGTCTACTTTTCGTTGACTAGTTCATATGATCTTTTTTTACGCTTTCGGTTCTTCTGCCGCAGGCTCCGGCTGTTCCTCACCTGCCGGCTCTGACGGTTCTGCCGGTTCCACCGGCGGTGTTTTCGCTGTTTCCACAGCCGGACGTTCATAATCATCATCCAGTGTGATGGTGTTGATATAGCTCCTGCCGGGCTCGGCTATTTCTTCGTATACAGGCTCCGGTTCCGGATGGAACTCAACAACCGGTTCCTTCTTCTCAGGTTCCGGCTTCTTCGCCGCTTCCGGGGCGATCACTTCCGGTTCTTCCGGCTCCGGGGCATCCAGTTCCTTCAGGAAACGGCGGATCTTCCCAGACAGATAAACCGCCGAGAACAGGTCGGTAATACCGCAGAACGCGAGGCCGATCCCGGTCACCTCATTCTGCGACAGCACCTTCACATCGTACTGCAGCATGACCAGGGCACCCAGCGCAATGGAAATCACTGCCATGATCAGATAGGTCCATGTATGCGGATAGCCGATCCGGCCCGCATCAATGCCGTCCTGCAGTTTCTTCACGCCGCTGCCGGCAATGACGATTGCCAGGATAAACGGCACCAGCGGTTTCACCGACTTCATCTGGTAAATCACAACCCCGCCCAGCAGGATCAGTATGATCCCTTCCACAAAGTCATTGCGGAACAGCGCAGCGCGTACATCCATCAGGAAATAGAAGATAATCAGGATCACACCCATGGCCATACAGCCGATGCCAAGTACCTCGCAGATTGTTTCCGTATCCGTCTGCGGATACATGAAAAGATAAACACCGGCCGCCGCATACAGCAGCGCGATAAACAGTGATGACCACTTGATATTCTTCACAAAAACCACCCCTAATCTCTGTATTTAAATATAGCGGATTCTGCAGGTCAAGGGAACACCGGAAAAAAGAAAATACCCCGGAAAATGATCCGGGGTATTTTTATTACTGATGGAGGAAATTACTTGTAAAGCTCAACCAGCTTCATCAGGTGTTCGTAACGTTCCTTGGCTGCTGCTTCGTTTGCGGCGAACAGTGTTTCAGCTCTTTCCGGGAACTCACGAGTCAGACGGCTGTAACGGGCTTCGTTCATCAGGAATTCCTGATAACCGCCGGCCGGAGCCTTGCTGTCAAGTGTGAACTTCGCACCTTCTGCTGCCGGGTTGAAGCGGAACAGGTTCCAGTAACCGCAGGCAACAGCCTTCTTCATTTCATCCTGGCAGTTGGTCATACCACCCTTGATGGAATGCATTTCGCACGGTGCATAGCCGATGATCAGGGACGGTCCATGATAAGCTTCTGCTTCACGGATCGCCTTCAGTGTCTGAGCCTGGTTAGCGCCCATGGCAATCTGAGCAACATAGACGTAGCCATATGTCATGGCGATTTCTGCCAGGGACTTCGGCTTGATTTCCTTACCGGCAGCTGCGAACTGAGCAACCTGACCGATGTTGGAAGCCTTGGAAGCCTGACCGCCTGTGTTGGAGTAAACTTCAGTGTTGAAGACGAAGATATTGACATCTTCACCGGAAGCGAGAACATGATCTACGCCGCCGAAACCGATATCGAATGCCCAGCCGTCGCCACCGAAGATCCAGATGCTCTTCTTGTTGAGGTAGTCCTTCTTATCGAGGATTTCACGAGCCAGCGTGCAGGCTTCGCAGCCGCAGCCGTCAACGATGCCGTCAGCCAGAGCAGCAGCGAATGCCTTCGCAGCTTCCTGGTTCTTTTCGCCATCATCGAATGTATCGAGCCATGCCTGAGCAGCTGCCTTCAGATCTGCATCTGTGTATTCGACAGCGATCAGCTGGCGGGCCTTGTCAGCGAGATCCAGACGGATCTTCTTCTGACCGAGGTACATACCATAGCCGTGTTCAGCATTGTCTTCGAACAGAGAGTTCGCCCAAGCCGGACCCTTGCCTTCCGCATTGACTGTATACGGAGAGGAGGAAGCCGGACCGCCCCAGATGGAGGAGCAGCCTGTAGCGTTGGAGATCATCATGTGATCGCCGAACAGCTGTGTTACGAGACGTGCATAAGATGTTTCTGCACAGCCGGCGCAGGAACCGGAGAATTCCAGATACGGAACCCGGAACTGGCTGCCCGGTACTGTGTCGTTGATCAGGGCCTTCTTTTCGGTAACATTCTTGACCATGTAGTCGAAGACCGGCTGCTGATCAAGCTGTGTTTCCATGTCGACCATAGCCAGGGACTTGGTCGGGCAGACCTTCACGCAGAGTGCGCAGCCCATGCAGTCCAGCGGAGAAATTGCCAGATTGTACTTGAAGCCGCCTCTCTTGAGGGCAACGATCTTAGCTGTTTCCGGAGCGGCTGCAGCTTCTTCATCTGTCAGCGCGAACGGACGGATGGTTGCGTGCGGGCAGACATATGCGCACTGGTTGCACTGTACGCACTTGTCTGGTGTCCAGGTCGGAACACTGACTGCGACACCGCGCTTTTCATAAGCGGCAGCACCCTGTTCGAAGGTACCGTCTTCGTGGCCCATGAAGGCAGAAACCGGCAGGGAATCGCCATCCATACGATTGACCGGTTCCATGATCGCCTTGACCTGGGAAACGAGCTTTTCAGCGCCTTCCAGTTTGACATCTACCTTTTCATCAACCGCATCAGCCCAGTCAGCCGGAACGTCAACCTTGACGACTGCTGTAGCACCGGCATCGATGGCCTTGTGGTTCATGTCAACAATATCCTGACCCTTCTTCAGGTAGGAATGAGTAGCCGCATCCTTCATGTACTTGAGGGCGTCCTCAGCCGGCAGGACCTTTGCCAGTGCGAAGAAGGCAGACTGCAGAACCGTGTTGGTCCGCTTGCCCATTCCGACAGAAGCTGCCAGACCGATCGCGTCGATCGTGTACAGGTTGATGTTGTTCTTGGCGATGTAGCGCTTGCTGGCTGCGTCAAGGTGATGCGACAGTTCGTCAACAGTCCATGAGCAGTTGATCAGCAGGGTCCCGCCCGGCTTGACGTCACGTGCGATCGGGAAGTGCTTTGTGATGTATGCCGGAACGTGGCAGGCTACGAAGTCAGCCTTGTTGATGTAGTAGGAGCTCTTGATCGGCTTGTCACCGAACCGCAGGTGGGATACGGTTACACCGCCGGTCTTCTTGGAGTCATACTGGAAGTATGCCTGAACATACTTGTCGGTATGGTCACCGATAATCTTGATGGAGTTCTTGTTGGCACCGACAGTACCGTCGCCGCCCAGACCCCAGAACTTGGCATTGATTGTGCCTTCCGGAGAAGTATCCGGAGCCGGCTTTTCTTCCAGCGACAGGTTGGTCACATCATCGACGATGCCGACGGTGAACTGACGCTTGATGGTGCCTTCCTTCATGGCATCATAGATCGCGAAGACGCTTGCCGGTGTGGTGTCCTTGGAACCCAGACCATAACGGCCGCCGAAGACCTTGACATCATCCTTGCCGCAGTTGGCCAGCGAGGAGACAACATCCAGGTACAGCGGTTCGCCGAGGGAACCCGGTTCCTTTGTACGGTCAAGAACCGCAACCATCTTGGCAGTAGCCGGGATTGCTTCAACCAGCTTTTCCTGAACAAACGGACGATACAGACGGACCTTTACGAGACCGACCTTTTCACCGTTCGCCAGCAGGTAGTCGATAACTTCTTCCGCAACGTCGCAGAACGAACCCATGGCAACGATGACACGGTCAGCGTCCTCGGCACCATAGTAGTTGAACAGCTTATAGTCTGTACCGAGCTTGGCGTTGATCTTATCCATGTATTCTTCAACGATTGCCGGAACAGCATCATAATACTTGTTCGCTGCTTCTCTGTTCTGGAAGTAGATATCACCATTCTGGTGAGAACCACGCATTGTCGGGTGTTCCGGATTCAGCGCCCGGGCACGGAATTCATTGACAGCGTCCATGTCAACCATGTCAGCGAGATCCTTGTAATCCCAGACAGCAACCTTCTGAATTTCATGGGATGTACGGAAACCATCGAAGAAATTCAGGAACGGGACACGGCCCTTGATGGCTGCGAGGTGAGCAACCGGACCCAGGTCCATAACTTCCTGAACGCTGTTTTCGCACAGCATTGCAAAGCCGGTCTGCCGGCATGCCATGACGTCAGAGTGATCACCGAAGATCGACAGTGCATGAGCAGCCAGAGCACGAGCAGAAACGTGGAACACGCCTGGCAGCAGTTCGCCGGAAATCTTATACATGTTCGGGATCATCAGCAGAAGACCCTGGGAAGCTGTATAAGTTGTGGTCAGCGCACCTGCATTCAGGGAACCATGAACAGCACCCGCGGCACCGGACTCAGCCTGCATTTCGGATACTGTCACTGTGTTGCCGAAGATGTTCTTCTGGCCTGCAGCAGCCCACTGGTCAACGTAGTCTGCCATCGGGCTTGAAGGGGTGATCGGGTAGATCGCCGCAACTTCAGTGAAAGCATACGATACATGAGCGGCCGCAGTATTGCCGTCCATCGATTTGAACTTTCTTTCCATTTTTCCTCCTTCTTTTAGAGCATGTAAAAACCCTATGACCGGTTTCATTTTATCACAAAAAGGGTCAGTTCAATGACCATATCGGAAAGAATTCACAAAGATTCAGAACATTGTTATACAAATCAGAAAATTATTCTGAAAAAAAGACAGAGCTGTTTCACTCTGTCTGATCACGGTTTGATTTCCGCAGTTTCAAAGATAAATCTGACGGTTCCTTCCGTCCCTGCCGTAAGCCCCGAATAGTTCGTATAATTCCGGTCATTGCGGCGCAGTTCCCGTATGGAACAGAGCAGGCGGGCGAGATCGTAGCCCCCTGTCTGCGCCATTTCTTTGATCGCTTCATCATTGAATTCCTTCAGGCCGTCATACAGTTCCTGTACACCTTCCTGGATTTTCCCATACCCTTCCTGCAGCGGTGACGAAGCAGAGCCCAGTGCATTAAGGGCCGCGGCCAGTTCGTTCAGCTGTCCCGGCAGGCTTTCCAGCTGCGGCCTGTATTGGGCTGTCTGTTCGCTGATCAGGGCGCTCATGGCAGCCAGCTGGCCAAAGGATGTCTTCAGCTGTTCCGTCATCTGGGGCAGATTGCCGAGACTGCCGTAACCGGCCTGCAGGATCTCTGCCTGGGTGCTCATGTCATTGAGTACTTCATTGAGTGCGTCCTCATCCAGCTGCGGCACGGCAATGACCGGGGCTGCCGGCACAGCTGCCAGAATCCCGGCGGCCGACGTCAGCCGGGAATTGATCTCTTCCTGCTTTGCGGCCGCATCCGCTGAGATATCGATGCTCCCGAGCGCTTCATCCACAGCCGCAAGCACGGTTGCTTCCTGTTCGTCATCGAGCCCAAGCGACGCAATCTCCCCGGCGGCCTGGTCCCGGGCCTGTACTTTCTGCGCAGCCAGTGCCCCGTTCAGTCCGGAAAGGTCAACCCCATCAAGCAGGGCCGCCGCAGCAGCTGTCTGTTCCTGTACAGCCCCGGCATATTCCGAAACAGCCGTCATTCCGTCCTGAAGGGTGGTCAGGGCATCCTGCAGCGATGTCAGCTGGTTTTCAAGTTCCCGGGTATCCTGCTGAAACTGTGCCAGGGCTGCCGCAGTACCGCTCTCCATAGCCGGAACACCCAGAGCCTGGACCATCTGATTCATCTGGTCAATGCCGGCTGTCGTGCTGCTGACCGTATCCAGCAGGCCCGGAAGCTTCTCTTTGACAGTCCCGGACATTTCGCTGAGGGTGCCGGCATAACCGCACATCCGGCTGACCCCGTCAATATACTGATTCATGCCGGAGCCGAATTCCCCCATGCCGTCTTTCAGGGAACCGACACCGTCTACCACTTCCTGGAATGAGGAGCCCATTTCCTTCATGTCAGCCGAGAGATCATCCAGATCTTTCAGATCGCCGTCTTCAATTTCACTGAACAGCCCGTCACTGACCACTGTTGAAGTGAAATCAAGCCGGAAATC
The DNA here is from genome assembly GCA_017420585.1 of Solobacterium sp. Lineage (GTDB taxonomy): Bacteria > Bacillota_I > Bacilli_A > Erysipelotrichales > Erysipelotrichaceae > Bulleidia. The sequence continues at coordinate 4,965 of JAFOIT010000103.1, read as the reverse complement.
TTCCGCCCGGGCAGTGATTTCAACATACTCCGGAAGCTCGATTTCATCCGTCATGTCATAATTGCCCATCTTCATTGCCTGATACAGTCCCGGGACCGCATAGCCGATTACAGCGGTCTCACCGCCGGCATTGACCACCCGCCCGTTTGTCACTTCAATATCAGAGAACACATCTTCATCCAGCACGGCCATTGTCAGCGCCAGAAACGGCACATACCCGGCTCCGGCTGTCCTGTTGGTGTAATCAAAGCGGATTGTCACCCGGCCGCTGCGGCCGGCCAGCTCCTCTGCCGGGATCTGCTGCCCGTCCAGCATATAAGTCACATGGACGGCAAACGGCAGTTCAGCAGTCCCGGTACCTTCATAGCGGATCTTTTCCCCGAGGTTCTGCCAGTACAGATCGCCCGCTTCCGTCAGATCGTACTCCTCGTCCCCTTCCCGGTTGCGGATATCCATGAGGTTTGTCACATCATGAACAGCGGTGCCGACAGACGGTTCCAGTTCCACTTCCGTGCTGATCTTTTCCACGGTTCCGTAAGCATCCGTGCGGACTGTGACAGTTTCTGTCTTCCGGACAGGAACAGATGCTTCATCGCGGCTGATGACCACCGGTTCCTCTGCTGCCGGGGCAGATGCGGCCGGAAGAGAAGGCCCGGCTGACTGTCCCGCGCAGGCACACAGTCCCGCTGCCAGCACTGCCGTCATTCCTTTTTTCAGCAATTCCTTTTTCATAACAGCCTCCTACTCCACATTTTTCAGTGCCTCGCTCATCGGCACCTTCCTGATCCGCCGGTATTCCAGCACAGCTACCAGTGTATAGGTCAACAGGCCCAGCACGAACATCTTCACATACAGCCCCGGCTTCAGGTGGATCGGTATCCATCCGGTCATTTCCCGCAGGATCATGTATTTATACAGGAAAATGATTGCCCTGGTCACAATCGGCATCGACAGCAGCATGAACGCGATCACCGCCAGGAATGTCACCACGATATACAGCCGTGAGATTTCCCCGGGGGAATACCCCAGAATCTTGATCATGGAAATCGACTGGGCATTCTTCTCAATGATTGTCTTGGTCATCAGATACATCAGGACAAAGAAGATCACGACCGCAAAGGCGTACACCAGGTCCATCATCGAACCCATGGACAGATCCAGCTGCCGCGATACTTTGGTCAGCGACTGATAATCGATCTGCGTGCCGATATGGTCTTCTGCAATGTCTGTAATCTCTGTATCACTGAAGTATCCGGCAAATGTTTCCTCACCCAGGTCAAACATCTTATTCAGCCGGGTGCGGTCCATGAAGACGCACAGGGCCGCCTCGTAACTGTAGACCCCGGTAATCCGCACTTCATAGGTATCCTTTTTGTATTTCTCCTTCAGGCGCAGCACATCCCCGGGTTCCAGGTCATACTTGTCAGCCAGGGACTGCGAGATATACGCGTCTTCCGGGCCGAACGATGCATGGACATACCGGCTGTCCGGACTGATGCCGTACAGCATGATCTCCTCACTGCGGATGTCATCCTCCGCCACCGTCATGAGATTATAGGCGCTGAACTTCTCGGCATCCGGGTTGTCCGTCTCGACATCACTGAGGAACTTCATCCCGCTGACCAGACTTTCCAGCCGGTGATCTTCATCGGAAATATCCGACGGGATGCTCAGGATATACTGATAATTGCTCAGCATGTTGTCACTGAGGGAATTCTGGTAGTCCTCCAGAATCATCGGCAGGCCGAATCCGAACAGCAGCAGGATGTTGGCAAACAGGATGCCGGCAAACAGGGTCAGATAATTGGCCAGGTTCTGGGTGATGATGCGGATCCGGAAACGCTGCATGAACGGCAGGCCGTGGGGCAGCCGGACAGCCCGTTTCTTCTTCCGCCGAGACAGGTCATGCCGCAGGAACTGCAGCGGCCGCAGGGACAGGCTCCGGTACAGGATCAGCCAGTTGACCACGGTCATGATGATGATCGGGATAATCGTTGTCTTAACAAAAGCCTCCGGGCTCCAGATCGTCACATAGGTCGGCAGGCTGTAGCTGTTGTAGTACATGGCGGCACATAAGTTTTTCATGACCGTGTAGCCCAGGATATTCCCGATGACAGCGCTGATCAGGGTTACAATGACCGGCATGGTCATGTAGTGGCGGATCAGTTCGTTCCGGCTGAACCCTGATGCCCGCAGCGTGCCGATGACCGTCGCTTCCTTTGTGATGGTATTGGTCATGGTGACCGCAAAGACAAAGGCCACAATCACGATGATGATGTACAGCAGCACTTCCATCATGGCCCGGTCACTGCCCATGTCATCACCGGTGAAGACGATGGCCTGGTTGGCATAACGGGGCAGATAGTTCTTCAGGACAATGCGGTCATTCAGGTACGCCATGAAATCTTCGCTGAGATCGTGTTCCTGCTGCTCATCGGCAGGAGTCTGCAGATACTTCCAGGCATAGCAGCGCACCGGTTCACCGGGGATGTCCGCAAAACCGTCTGCCGTCACGACCCCCACGCCGAACGTGGTCGCATCGAACATCGTGTCGGTGTTGTCGGAAAACATCGTGCTGTAGTCGGACAGTGCCACCAGCCCGGAGATGACCCACTCGTGACTGCCGTCAGACACTGCATCACCCGGTTTCAGGCTGTTGTTGTCCGCATACATGCGGTCCACGGCGATCTCGCCGGCTGACTGCGGCATATCCCCTTCCATCAGGCAAACCCTGTCCACCTCGGTCCGCTCCGCAAAGATCCGCAGGGTGGATCCGTTGGTCAGGTCTGCATCGTGATAGAACAGGTCATAAAGCTGTACACCCCAGGCTTCGATCTCACGCTTCTGGGAGCGGTTGAGACGATGCTCGGCTGTGAACTTGCCGTCTTCGATATTGTATTTTTCAAAACTCTCGTCATAGGCCCTGATCATGGATCCGTCAGCCACCAGGAATCCCGACACAAACGAAATGGACATGACAAGAATGATGAAAATGACGATGTATTTTCCGGCATCCGTGCGCAGCTCGCGCAGATGCCTTTTCCGCAGCGGGTTCTTCATGATCACCACTCCAGATCCTCGGCTGCTGTCTTTACTCTGTTATGAATGACATCACGGATGCGGCCGTCATGCAGCATGACAACCTCATCAGCCATATCCTTGATGGCATTGTTGTGGGTTACCATGATGACGGTGTTGCCGTATTTCTGATTGACCGTTTCAATCAGTTTCAGGATATCCTTGGAGGTCTGGTAGTCCAGGGCGCCGGTCGGCTCGTCGCAGAGCAGGATATCCGGGTTCTTGATAACGGCCCGGCCGATGGAAGTGCGCTGCTGCTGGCCGCCGGAGAGCTGGTTGGGCAGCTTGTCCTGGTGTTCAGCCAGGCCCAGGGTGCTGAGCAGTTCGTCCAGATCAAGCGGATGATCGCTCAGATAAGCCCCGACTTCGATATTCTCCCGTACGGTCAGGTTCGGGATCAGATTGTACATCTGGAAGATATAGCCCAGATGCCTGCGGCGGTACCGGGTAAGTTCCTTCTCGCTCATGTCGGACATGGCCCGGCCGTCAATCGCGATCTCACCGGCATCACAGGTATCGATGCCGCCGATGATATTCAGCAGGGTGCTTTTGCCGGAACCGGACGGCCCCAGCAGGACGCAGAAACTGCCGTCCCTGATTTCCATATTGATATTCTTCAGGACAGTGACCCTTCCGGCCCCTTCCCCGAAAGACTTTTCAATCCCCTTCAGTGTAAGCATAACGCCTCCCAAGTTAGATAGAACTAACTATCGTTGAAGTTATCCTACCACACGCACTCCTGCATTGCAACAAAATGTGTTCATTTGATTAAATGTTCAATTGTTTTCCGTGGCTGCCCTTTACCATATAAAAAGCCGGCCTGCGCCGGCTTATAAAACTGCATCCGGGAAATGAATCAGTACTCCAGGTTCTTCTCTGTTTCCTTGGAGAAGATATGGGCATGCGCACCGTCGAAGCTGAGATGGACATCCTGGCCGACATACTTCTGTACGTCACCGGACGTCGGTACGATGACAATGGCGTCCTTGCCGTTGATGGTCATATGCAGGTGGCAGGATGAACCCATCAGTTCCGATACGTCCACCCGGCCGGCAATACCCTGGTCGCTGATGACCAGATGCTCCGGCCGCACCCCGAGGGTAACCGGCTGCGGTTTGACATCAAGGGCTTTGAGGCACTCCTGCTTTTCCGGTGCAAGCTCCACCGAAATGCCCGGGGCTTCCACAAAGTACTGCCCCTCTTTCAGGACCAGGTCGGCATCGAAGAAGTTCATCTGCGGGGTGCCGATGAAGCCGGCCACGAACAGGTTGCTCGGATGGTCGAAAACTTCCTGCGGCGTGGCAATCTGCTGGATAAAGCCGTCTTTCATGACGACAATCCGGTCGCCCAGCGTCATTGCTTCCGTCTGGTCATGCGTAACGTAGATGAAGGTCGTGTTGATCCGCTTGCGCAGCTTGATGATCTCGGCCCGCATCTGGTTTCTCAGCTTGGCATCCAGATTGGACAGCGGTTCATCCATCAGCAGTACTTTCGGATCACGGACGATGGCCCGGCCGATCGCCACTCTCTGCCGCTGGCCGCCGGACAGGGCCTTCGGCTTGCGGTCGAGATACTGGGTAATATCCAGGATTTCTGCCGCTTCTTCAACCTTGCGGTCAATCTCCTCCTTGGAGAACTTCTTGATCTTCAGGGAGTATGCCATGTTTTCCCGCACGGTCATATGCGGATACAGGGCATAGGACTGGAAGACCATGGCGATATCACGGTCTTTCGGTTCCACGGCATTCACCAGATTGCCGTCGATATACAGTTCACCGCCGGAGATCTCTTCCAGGCCGGCAACCATGCGCAGGGTTGTGGACTTGCCGCAGCCGGACGGGCCGACCAGCACGATGAATTCCTTATCTTTGATATGAAGGTTGAATT